>JBBDJF010000129.1:0-57720 GCA_040880045.1 Sneathiella sp. | reverse complement strand
GTTTAAACAGTTTCGTGTTGTAGAACTGCTCCAGTGCCTGAACCTGCAATGTGACGGCTGGCTGGGTAAGTTCCAGAATTTTTGCTGCAGCGGAAAACCCACCTGTTTCCGCTACAGTATGAAACGCTTTTAGCTGTACATGATTCATTGTCGCTTTCCGGCTTCAGGTCATGTTGTGATATTCCACATTTACGCTCTTCAAATAGGTATAAAACAAACTTAATTGACGAGTAAGTCATGTTTTAACCCCTGTCAATTGAAATAATTTTATATAATACACCATAACAGAGTATTTTTTGTAGTGATTTGAGATTGTTACCGTTGAAACTATTCTGAATTTCC
Organism: Sneathiella sp.; assembly: GCA_040880045.1. Taxonomy (GTDB): domain Bacteria; phylum Pseudomonadota; class Alphaproteobacteria; order Sneathiellales; family Sneathiellaceae; genus Sneathiella. Next base: position 57,378 of record JBBDJF010000129.1, on the reverse strand, counting down.
CGTTTATATTGTGGTTTTTAGATTGCAACCGCGATAATCTGTGGGAAAGGTCTGTTTTAACATGAAAAAAGGAGAAAATGTGAGCAACATAGTATACTTGGTTCGCCATGGCGAGGCCGCAGGATCATGGGATAATGCCCTCGATCCAGGGTTGAGCGAGCGCGGGATCGTTCAGGCCCGGCAAATGGCCGACCGGTTATGCCGGGAAATTCCGGCCGTCAATCTCTATTGCAGTCCGCTTAGCCGAACCCGGGAAACGGCGCAGCCGCTCGCGGAACTTTGGCAGCAGGAAGCGATTGTCACACCGCAACTGTCTGAAGTGCCGTCCGAAGGTGTCGATTTTGGAGATCGCCGTAGCTGGCTCACCCGTGTGATGGCGGGAACATGGGATGAGCAATCCGCTCGCCTGAAGGACTGGCGGTCCGCGATCCTCGACTTTACGGCAGGTCAGACGCAGGATGCGGTTTTTGTCACTCATTTTGTCGTAATCAACGCGATCATAGGCGCGATTGAAAAAAGCGATAATGTGATCGGCTTCCGCCCCGATCATTGCTCTGTCACGAAAATACATGTCTCTGACGCCGGGATGAGCATCATTGAAAAAGGGCGCGAAGCTGTTACAGTCGTGAAATAGCCGCTTTTCGCGGATCCCTTGACAGCTTGATGTCCAGATGAAAAAAATGGAAACAATATCTGATATGACGTATGCAAAATCTTCGAAATCCGAAGAGGGGAAAAACCGTTCTATCGACGACTATCACGTCGAGGCGCAAATCGGGCATTTGCTCCGTCGCGCCCATCAACGGGCCAGCGCTATATTCCAGTCCCATATGGGGTATGAGCAGATTACACCAACACAGTTCGCCGCCTTGGTGAAGCTGAGGGATGAAGGCGAACTGTCGCAAAATTATCTGGGTCGCCTGACGGCGATGGACCCGGCAACGATTCAGGGTGTGACCCGTCGGTTGATTGACCGGGGGCTTGTTCAGACCCGCCCTGATCAGGACGATCGCCGTCGGATGTCGCTGCGCCTGACAGAAGCGGGGGAGACTTTGATAAAAACTCTCATTCCGCACGGATTTGATATTACAGAGGAAACTTTTGCGCCTCTTTCCCGCGAAGAGCAGGAGCTCTTTCTCACATTATTGCAAAAGATCTCCTGAGCCGGGCCTTTAAGTGAGAGAAGCGGAAACAATATGAACTGGGTGATAGAGCGAATACTCGTCGGGCGCCCGGACCGGCAGACGATTGCGAAATATGCAAAGGGCAGCGACAGATATCTCGGCGTTATGCTGATTGTCTCGGCGGTATTGCTTGGTCTCGCGATGACGCAGCCGATGATCACAACGGTCGGATTTTCAGGGCTGAGCGGCAGCCATTCTCTGTTGACGGCATTGCCGGAATTGCTGAAAGGCGGGCAGGGCGGGATTGCTGTACTGATTGCCGTCATCACCATCCTCCTGCCAATTCTTCTTCTCTCAACGGCGTTCGATCTCTGGTACAAATACGAACTGGCAGATACCAAGTTCCTTCGCAAAGCCCGGCTGCTTCAACAGCTTGGCCGGATATGGCTCCTGCTCCTCGGGCTTGTCCTGATCGCCATATATTTTGCGGTACAGGCGGAAGCTGAAACCACTCTGCATCTTGCGGTTTATTATCTTGTGATATCCTTGGCACTGCAAAAACTGATCACTGCCAGACTTCAACCCATGATCAATGCGGTGCGGTTTGTCGAGGGTGAGGAGGATACGGACTAAAAGAAAGTTAACACTTTTTCTGGATACTGACGCAATATAGCGACCAGTCCAAAGTTGAGATTTCGGCAACCCAGTCATTATTGTTGTAGGTGTACCAGTTGTTAAGATTTGTATTTACGAAAACGGCCCGTTATCCAGGGTTTGAAATTGAGCATTACCAGATTTTACGGAATTTACGGACCTTGCTCGTTAATATCAAATATCGCGGGCTCCTGATGACCTGTCTGGGTCTATTGGCCAATATCTGCGCCAAGATAAAAATCCCCTTGTTACAGAACTACCGCTTCAATCAACAGAACCTTCGGGAGAGTGGACTGGACACGGCCGGTATCGTCGAAACGGCGATGCTGGACATCCCGGATGAGTTTCGCGCCTCCGCCTGTCGCTATGAGGCCGCCTCGGATTATGAATTCCGGCATGTACTGGAACGGCTTCATATTGACTATTCGGACTATCACTTTATTGACTATGGATCAGGGAAGGGCGCAATTCTGGCGTCCGCGGCACGATACCCCTTTAAGTCGGTTACGGGCATTGAAATAAGCGGCGCATTGCACCAGACGGCAATGCAGAATATTGCCGAGATACAACGGCAGGGCAAAATCTGCGCCAACTCGCTCACGTCCGTTCACAGCGATGCGGCGAGCTATTCTCTGTCCGCCGCGCCGCATGTTATCTATGTCTATAATTCGTTCGGCGCTGATGTGATGCAAAAGGTTCTGGACCGTATCTCAGCGGATCTTAGGGGCGTACAGGCGCCGGTTTATTTCCTGTATAATAATCCGATGCATCATCAAGTGCTGGAAGAAAGTCCGGAGTTTCACCGGATGTCGAAGGCGTTCGGCGGGAAATGGCTTACCTTTATCCGGCCCGGAAACTCTAGTGAATTTAGAAAAACCGGTTAAATAAAACCTATCTGCTTAGCTCTTTCATCGCGGCCTCAAGACCTCCGATGGTGAGCGGAAACATCCGGTCCGTCATCAATTGTTTCATCATCTGAACGGACGGGGTGTAGTCCCAGTATTTTTCCGGCACCGGATTGAGCCAGACTGCCTTGTGATAAATGCCAAGAAGTCTTTCCATCCAAGCCTGGCCCGCCTCTTCATTCCAATGTTCGACGCTGCCGCCGGCATAGGCAATCTCATAGGGGCTCATCGTGGCATCACCGACGATGATCAGCTTGTAATCGGCCGGATAGGTATGCAGCACGTCCCACGTCGGCATAAAGGACGTATGGCGGCGGCTGTTTTCCTTCCAGAGCTTTTCATAAACGCAGTTATGGAAGTAATAGAATTCCAGGTGCTTGAACTCGGTGCGGGCCGCGGAAAAAAGCTCCTCACAGGCCTTGATATGGTCGTCCATCGATCCGCCGATATCAAACAGGATCAGGACCTTGACCGTGTTGTGCCGCTCCGGCCGCATCTTGAGGTCCAGAAACCCTGCATTGCGGGCCGTCGATCGAATGGTATCATCAAGGTCAAGCTCATCGGCGGCACCTTCACGGGCGAACTGTCTTAGTCGCTTCATCGCCACCTTGATATTGCGAGTGCCGAGCTCGACGCTGTCATCAAGGTTCTTGTATTCACGCTTGTCCCAGACTTTGACGGCCTTGCGGTTCCGGCTTTCCTTTTGGCCGATACGCACACCTTCCGGATTATAGCCATAGGCGCCGAAAGGGGACTTCCCCGCCGTGCCAATCCATTTATTGCCGCCCTGATGACGCTTTTCCTGTTCCTTCAGGCGTTCCTGCAAGGTTTCCATGAGTTTTTCCCAGCCGCCCATGGCCTCAACCTCTGCTTTTTCCTCATCCGTGAGGGACAGCTCCGCGAGTTTCTTAAGCCATTCTTCCGGGATATCGACGGTTTGATCATCGGCAATAAATTCTATGCCATTGAAACAATGTCCGAAAACCTGATCGAATTTGTCGAGATTCTTCTCGTCCTTTACCAGGGTCGTCCGGGCGAGATAGTAGAAATCATTCACCGAATATTCTGCGCAGCCGGCTTTGAGCGCTTCGATCAAGGTCAAATATTCCAGCAAGGTAACGGGAACCGAGGCGTCTTTCAGCGTGAAGAAGAATTTCGTGAACATGGCCGTACCGCCTTAACGTTGTTCGCGGCGAGACAGGAAGGCGAGACGTTCAAACAGATGCACATCCTGCTCATTCTTCAACAACGCACCGTGTAGCGGCGGGATGAGCTTGGAAGGGTCTTTTGAACGGAGAACGTCTTCGGGCAGGTCTTCACTCATCAGCAGTTTCAGCCAGTCAAGCAATTCGCTGGTGGACGGCTTTTTCTTCAGACCCGGCGTTTCCCGAACATCGAAAAAAACCTTGAGCGCATCGCGGACCAGTTCCTGCTTGGCATCCGGATGATGGACGTCGACAATCTTCTGCATCGTCTCCGTATCGGGGAAGCTGATGTAATGGAAGAAGCAGCGGCGCAGGAACGCATCCGGCAATTCTTTTTCATTATTCGACGTGATGATCACCAATGGACGATGCTTGGCCTTGATCGTCTGCTGGGTTTCATAAACGAAAAACTCCATGCGATCGAGTTCCTGTAACAAATCGTTCGGAAATTCGATATCCGCCTTGTCGATTTCGTCGATCAGCAGGATCGGGCTTTCTTCTGCAGTGAAGGCCTCCCACATTTTGCCGGGGCGGATGTAGTTGGAAATATCATGCACCTTGTCATCGCCAAGCTGTGAATCGCGCAGTCGCGAAACCGCGTCATATTCATAGAGGCCCTGCTGCGCCTTGGTGGTGGATTTGATGTTCCACTCGATGAAATGTTTGCCAAGGGCATTCGCCACTTCCTGTGCCAGCACGGTTTTGCCGGTGCCGGGCTCTCCCTTGATGAGAAGGGGACGTTCCAGTGTCATGGCGGCATTGACGGCGATCATCAGATCTTCCGTTGCCACATATGTATCGGTACCTTTAAATTTCATGCCGTACTCTCGTTTTCTTTTTTGTTATTCTGTTGGTCGCAGAAGGCGTTGTTCTCTGGAAAATAAGCTGCGCTCTGGCAATGATCAAGTAATTTGACAAAAAGTCAATTCGACTACCTGATCGTTGAGGCGTTGTTCCTCCTCGCTAGCGCAGGACTGTCGGGTAATCCTCACCCTTGATTTCCACCTTGTCGCCCTCGCAATGGACCAGGTCTTTCAACAGGCCGTTGCGAACGGAATAGATAATTCCGTGCACGGTAAACTTCTGTCCCGCATCCCAGGCATCCTGTACAATGGTTGTTGCGCAGACATTATGGACCTGCTCAATGACGTTCAGTTCGCACAGGAGATCGGATTTCTCCTGCTCACTCTTCGCGTTGTCGATCAGGTCCCTGTAAATCCGGGCGGTTGTCCGAATGTGCCGCAGCCAGTTGTCGATCATTCCGTTCTTTTTAGATGACATCGCCGCTGCAATGCCGCCGCAGCCATAATGGCCACAGACAATCACATGGCGTACCTTCAGAACCTCGATGGCATATTGTAGGACAGACAGGCAATTCAGATCGGAGGGTACAACGATATTGGCTATATTGCGGTGAACGAACACTTCGCCGGGTGGCAGATCCATAATCTGGTTTGCCGGCACCCGGCTGTCCGAACAGCCGATCCAGAGATGTTTCGGGCTTTGCTGGCGAGCCAGGGTTTCGAAAAAGTCCGGGTTTGCCGCAGTAGTACTCGCCGCCCAGGCTTTATTCTGTTCAAATATCTTCTTGAATTCATCCATCGATAATTTCCTGCCAACCGTCTTGAAATGAACTGCTCATATATGCCTTCCATGTTGTAGTGGTATATTTATATGGCGCAAACATATAAATGAATTTTCTGGATACCGGAAGGGACACTGCGCTTATTCATTTGACATGGCGTTCCATTCAGCGGAGCGTTAACAAGAAAAAAATAAAAGTAAGCAAACTTAATGTCTTCTGTAAAACGATCCCCTGCCGTTAAAAAACACGCCTTTTATATCTTTCTAATCTGCGCTGTGTTGTTCGGGCTCGGGCAGTTTCACCGGATGTCGGGCTCAGTTTTGATGCTGCCGATTGCGACCGATATTAGTATCAATGTCGCCAGTCTCGGCATTGCGGCTGCGGCCCTTTTCTTTGCTTCTGCCCTGGTTCAAGTGCCGATCGGTATTGCCCTCGACCGCTTTGGCCCGCGAATTATTCTTCCTGCCATCTCATTTCTTGCCGTCATTGGCTCTTTCCTGCTGGCAACCGCCGTAGATTTCGATGACGTGTTACTGTCACGTATCCTCATCGGGCTCGGTTTTTCCGCAACGATGATGTCAGCCTTCGTCCTGTTCGCGAAATGGTTCCCGCCGGAAAAATTTGCAACCCTGGCATCGTGGCTGATGGCCGCGTCCAGTATTGGCGGCATCACGGCATCGGCGCCGCTTGCCTATGCGATCGGACTTTATGGTTGGCGAACGCCATTTGTCGTTATCACGGGGGTAACACTGGTTGCGGTACTCGTTTCCATCTTTGTCATACGGGACACGCCGCCTGATTATACGCGAGGCGGAGAAAAGCCCGCGACATTCCGGCAAAGCATTCGCGGATACGGCGCTGTGCTGATGCATCCGAAATTCTTTTATTTGCTTGCCATGGGATTTGTCTCCTATGGGCCGGCTGTCGCGCTGGTTGGCATGTGGGGCGGGCCCTATCTTGAGGACACTTACGGCCTGAATGGTCTCGAACGAGGCCAAGTAATACTTTTGATGACCATCGTTGTGCCGGTGGGCGCATTGTTTTTTGGCCCATTGGATCGTTATTTCCGTAGCCGGAAGAAAATCGTTATTACGGCTGTTCTGACAGAACTTGGTGCCTTCTGCATCCTCGGTCTAGTTGATCAATTGCCGCTTTGGGCTGTGGTGACGCTTTTTGTCTATATCTCCTTCGTGCAGCAATGTTACGTGGTCCTTGCGGCTCATTGCCGGAATTCCTTCCCGGATCACCTTGTTGGCAGGGCCAACTCGACATTGAACCTGATCAGCATAACCGGCGTTGGCTTTATGCAGTCACTCTATGGATGGGTGTTATCTGCCAGTACGGAAAGTGGGTATTCGTACTCCTTCCTGATCGTCGCCGGGCTTTTGGCGTTTGCGCTGCTGATATATTCCGGATCAAGCGAAAAATCGCCGAACCAACCCTAAAAATATCGATCCTGTTCCCGGATTTGGAGAATTTGCGACGTTCGTCATTATTCCAACATAGTTCTCGGCTATATATAGCCATCTTGTAGTGACATACAGGATCGATCACATTTTCGTCAGCTGAGTGCCATGAGGATTGCAAATTTGCCGAAAAATCCTTAAATTAGAACGATTACAATGTGCGCCCAGTTCCACGCCGTCTGCATGCGGCCCAATTTAAGTGGGAGGAAGATCACATGAACAAGCAAGAGACAGCAATTACGCACAAGCGCAATCGCGCGTTTGTCTCAACTGCAATGTCTATCCCGCTTTTATCACGGGAGCGGGAATTTGAACTCGCATATCTCTGGCGAAAAGAAGGGGACGAGAAGGCGCTGCATGAGCTGGTCTCCGCCTATATGCGTCTTGTCGTGTCGATGGCGTCAAAATTCCGGAACTACGGCCTTTCGATGAGTGATCTGGTTCAGGAGGGGAATATCGGCCTGATGCAGGCTGCCTTCAAGTTCGAACCGGAACGCGAAATTCGCTTCTCAACCTACGCTAGCTGGTGGATCAAGTCGGCGATGCAGGACTATGTCCTCCGTAATTGGTCAATCGTGCGATCCGGCACCAGCGCATCACAAAAATCCCTGTTTTTCAACCTGCGCTGGCTGCGGGCAAAAATACAGAATATGGAGGAATCCGATTTTTCCTCCGAAACACTGATTACCATATCAAAAAAGCTGAAAATCGGAATCGGCGACGTAGAAACCATGGCCCACCGCCTTTCGGGCCGGGATCAGTCCCTGAATGCACCGATTGGTCAGGAAGGTGACGATAGTATCGAAGACTTTCTCCGTGACACCAACCCGACACCGGAAGAGAACACGATGCGCAATATCGATGGGGCCGCGCGATCAAGCTGGCTCGAAACGGCATTGCAGGAATTGACGGATCGGGAGCAGGTGATCATTCGCGAAAGACGGCTTCAGGACGACAAGACAACCCTTGAAGTTTTGGGGAATCGTCTTGGGATCACAAAGGAACGTGTCCGCCAGATAGAGCATAAGGCGTTTGAGAAGCTGCGCAATTCCGTTGTCCGCATCAGTCGGGAGGCGAACCGGAATCCGGCGCTTGCATCGGACAGGCAGCAGATATCCTAAATTAGCCGCCTCTGTGTTTCCGTCGGTGCCGTGGGTTCAAGCAGGTCGGCATCGTCATTGCGGACATTGCCGACGCGGTTGGTAACTTCATGAAACCGCATCCGGTCTGCTTTAAAGGGAATGAGTATATCCGTTCCTGCCTCGCCGCTCAGCCAGATAGTGTAATTTGATGGCTCAAGGATGACGGGCATACGCGGGTGAATGAAGCTAATGCTATCGCTTGCGATGGTCGTCAGAATGGTGCAGCTATCGATGTTTCCCCCCTCCGGCGAAGTCCAGTTTTCCCATAAGCCGGCGAAGGCGAAGAGTGGCATGCCGTCTATTCCGATCAGCCAGGGTTGCTTCGTCCCCTTTTCCTTCTCCTGCCATTCAAAAAAGCTGTTTGCAGGAATAAGACAGCGACGGCTTCTGTAGGCCGTGCGAAACGCCGGCTTTTCCGTGACTGTCTCACTTCTTGCGTTAATCATGCGGGCGCTGAACTCTGTTGATTTTGCCCATGAGGGGATCAGGCCCCAATGTGCGGCGAAGTGATGAGGCTTTTGTTCGTCCTTGTCTTCGATGAGCCGGATCGCCGAAATGCGGGTTGTCGGCGCAATGTTGTAACGCGGCGCAAGGTTAGGCCGTTCGGTGAATCCGAAAAGGCGCTGCAGAGCCTCTACCGGGCTTGTTAAGCTGAAACGACCACACATGCCTTTAAACCTTTTTGCGCTTGCATCCTTCTGCCCCGTTGTGACCAAGGCTACAGTTTCCCCCCTTTCCAGGCCTTAAAGCGACTTTTCCGGCACAAGAGGCTTGATCAGAATTGCAGGATATATATTTCCCCTTACAAGAAAGCAGACTATTGAAATCGTATGGATCTGCCAAGGAAAACGCTTAATAAAGCGGTTCTGACTTAAAGGATGAAGAAAATGGGTGACGAAGTTAAGGCGGCATGGTTCATCGCAGCGATGTTAGTCGGTTTTTTAGGGCTGGCCTCTTTTGTCCTCTAGCGGCATGTCTAGCCAAGGGTGGCAAGGCCGGGAAATAATTCCAGGAACCAATAGGCCAGAATCTGGAACTGGCCGGTAAAGATAAGCAACCCCGTCGCGATCAGTATCGCGCCGGTCCCAATTTCCACCAGCTTGAAATAACGGCGGAAACGTCGCATAAAAATAAGGAACCGGTTCATTGCGAAAGCCGAGAGAATAAAGGGAATGCCAAGGCCGAGTGAATAAATGCCCAGCAGGCTGACCCCGTACCCGAGCGAGCTATCGCTTGCCGCAATCGCGAGAATGGTACCGAGAATAGGCCCGATGCAAGGGGTCCATCCAAACCCGAACGCAAGCCCGATGACATAGGCACCAAACCAGTTTTGCGGCTTATCGATGTCATTGAATCGGGCCTCCCGATAGAGCAGCGGAATGCGCAGCAGGCCCGTCATATGGATACCGAAGATGATGATGACGCCGCCCGCAATCTTCGACAATATGTCAAGATGCTCAATGATCAGGCGATTTACATAGGATGCAGACGCCCCGAGCAGGATGAAAACCGTTGAAAATCCCGCGACGAAAATAATGGACATGATGACAACCCGCCAGTTGATGCCCGGCGCTGTACCATCCCTGTCTGGTTCGGTCAGTTCCTCCAGACTGGTGCCTGCAATAAGGCAGAGGTAAGCCGGAACCAGAGGCAGGACGCAGGGGCTCAGGAAACTGACCAGGCCGCCTCCGGCCGCCGCCAAATACGATATTTCCAAACCCGCCATTACAAATCGACCTCATTTCTCAGAAACCTCGCCACAGTTACCCTTTTTGTCCGATGCAATCCAGTCACAAGATTGTATATTACGCTGGAAGCCGGACCATTTACCGGGGTGGCAATAAATTGGGCCTAATAAAAAGAATAGAGAAATGACCGACACAATTGCGACCCATGCGATATGCCGTGGTTTGAGCGGCCCCAATGCTCTCAAGCTCGAACAACATCCACTGCCGCCGCTTGAGCCGGGGAAATTGCGTATTCGCCTGAAGGCCGCTGCACTGAATTTTCCCGATCTTCTAATGACCTATGGAAAATACCAGTTCAAGCCGGAACTGCCGTTCACCCTCGGTATGGAGGGAGTGGGCGTCATCGAGGAATCGATGGATCTTTCCGCGCCATACAAGACAGGCGACGCCGTTCTTTATAAAAGCAAGACAGGAGCCTTCGCGAGCCATGTAATCGTGACGGCCAACCAGATAGAACCGATGCCCGTGAATCTCACCTTTGAAGAAGCGGCGGCATTCTCGGTGACTTTTTTAACGGCGTATGTCTCCTTGGCGGAGCGAGGAACCTTAAAAGCGGGCGAGACGCTGTTGGTGCTGGGGGCGGGCGGCGGTGTCGGGCAGGCGACAGTCGCCCTTGGCAAGGCCCTTGGTGCAACCGTTATCGCGGCGGCGAGTTCGCAAGACAAGCTGGAGATCGCGAGAGCCAGCGGTGCGGACTATCTTATCAACTATCATCAGGAAAGCTTTCCTGAGCGTGTTCAGGAGATTACGCAAGGACGCGGCGCGGATGTCATTCTCGACCCGGTTGGCGGAACATTCTTCGAGCAAAGCCTCGATTGTATCGCCTGGGCGGGCCGTCTTTTGGTGGCCGGCTTTGCAAGCGGGGAATTTGGCGTGCTGAAGACGGATCTGGCCATGACAAGAAGCTGTTCCGTTATCGGGGTGCGGGCCGGCGAATTCGGCCGCCGCGATCCCGAAGCGGGCCAAAGAGCTGCTATCGTCCTTCGGCGTATCGCGGAGGAAAAAGACCTGAAGCCGATCATCGGGAAAAGCTGGCCCCTCGACCAGATAGTCGATGCCCTTAATGCCATGGAGCGCCGTGCGGTCACGGGCAAGCAAGTTATCCTGATCGACGCCTAATTAACCAGCAACGCTTGTCAGGAAAGGTTATAAGGTCCTGTCCTTACAATATGGCTGCGTTCCTATGTCAGGTAATCAGGCGACTTCCGCAAGATTCGTCGAATCGCCAACAAAAATGCTCTCCAGCATGCGGAGAACCTCGACAACGTTCTCATCCTGCAACGAATAATAAATTGTCTGCGCCTCTCGCCGGGTCTTGACGATATCTTCCTTGCGAAGCCGGGCTAGGTGCTGCGACAAGGCGGATTGGCTCAAGCCAACTATTTCTTCAAGCTCGCCGACGGAATGTTCCGATTCGACAAGATTGCATAAAATGAGAAGGCGGTGCTTGTTTGAAATTGCCTTTAAAAATCGGCTGGCGTCATGCGCCTTATTCTGAAGCGGCGTTATATTCATCAATAAAACCATACACTTTTGTTCAAATTGAAAATTCTCATTAGCTGATATATCAATTGGGCCAATCGATGCAAGCAAAACAGTTTAAAATAACAACAAAAATTTGTGAAACTCTAAATTATAGGCAGCGAGCACAATTTTTAGGCATCTAATGCCCAGTTTTTGTTAGCTTTTCCGGGTTTTTGGATTCTTCTTTCTTGCTGTTACTTGGCGAATCTTACGTTTGATTTCATCCAGTGAAGTTTCACGAGTCGCAAAATCTTGAATATTACGTTAATCTCTGATAGGAAATCAGCCGTCCGGTCGTGCGCATATGTTTGAGTGCTCCGACGGTTCTGACAAATAATGTCAATTAGCGAAGTCGAGTTCGTATACCTCATTTGGGGGATAAAACGACCGGCAAGCAGGTCTGCAGAATTCGAGGCAATTGTAAATGCCGTAAATGAATGATTTGGCTGCCTTTTTCCAGCCTTTTCGAGGTAATAAAATCATCAGACGGTAAGATTTTATTAACCAGTAATCACAGTCCATAGTTAACAGAAGGTAAAAGAAACACGGGCGCGCCCCATATACGGGGGATGAGGACGGATCGGTCAGCTTGATAGAATCGTCGGAGAGCAGGAATGATTCCTGATAATGCAGATTTGCAGTTTACATGGTGATGGAAAAGTGACGATGCAGAACCCACGGAACGAAAAGCTTTCGACGACAAATTCCCGATCGCATGAACTCGGCCTGGCCCTTGGGGCCATCAGTATCATGGCGGCGGTGGTCGTTGGTTTTGGCCTCCTGTTTCAAATCGGTGCGTCTGCCAAACCTATGGATAATGTCGCGTTTTCCGGAGCAATCAAGCACGCTAACCTGATGCGACTCGACAGGAAATTTGCTGAATTAAACGCCCTGCCGGGTACGGCGATCACTATTCCCAATCTCGACATGCCTCGTGGTGACAATCTCGACAAGACATTGAAATCCGTCGATCTGTTCGGCCGTGTTTTCACACGGGAGGAAATGTGTCTGGCTCAGGCCGTTTATTTTGAAGGCCGCAGTGAACCGCTTGTCGGCCAGGTGGCAATCGCCGAGGTAATCCTGAATCGCATCGTCGATGCCCGTTACCCGGATACGGCATGTGATGTTGTCTTCCAGAACCAGCATCTTCGCAATAAATGCCAGTTTTCATTCGCCTGTGACGGCCTGTCGGACCGCCCTAAAAATGCGGGCGCATGGGAAAAATCCCTCAAGGTCGTGGCCCTGGTGATGAAGGGGGAACGAAGCGGCGTTGCCAAGCGTGCAACCCATTATCATGCATCCTATGTTTCACCAAGGTGGAGTGCGCATCTAAGCAAGCTCGGCCAGGTTGGCCGCCATATATTCTATCGTGAAGAGACAATCTAGGTTTTTACGATTGCCCGCCGTTTTTTGCGATAGGCCAGGCCCGTGTGAATGATCAATGTCGCGATAACCACAGCGCCGCCGCCCAATGTCTCCGGGCGGGGCATTTCATCCAGAACAAGCCAGACCCAAAAAGACCCGAAAATACTCTCCATCAACATCAGCAGGCTGACCTCTGGCGCGGAAATGTAGCGTGGCCCGATCGTGATTAGCCCAAAGGCAACGGGAAGCACGATCAGCCCAAGGAGAACCAGATATGCGAAATCGGAGCCCGTGATAGCAAGCGGTGTCGCGAATGGAAAGGCAAAAAGAGCGGTCAGGACACCCGCAATCCCGAGTGAGGGAACCATATCGAGATTCCGGGCGTGGCGCACCGTAGTGATCTGGCCCGCGATCATAAAGGCGCAGGCGATGGCGGAAATATCCCCATAGCGGCTGCCGCCGCCGATACTCCCCATGAATATCAGGCTGATCCCGCCAGTACAGACGGCAATTGCGATCCATGTGGAAAGGGATATTGATTCCTTCAGGATCAGCCAGGAAAAAAGCGCCGCAAAAAGCGGGGCCGTGGAGATAATCACGAGAGCGTTGGCAACGCTGGTATGGGTGATCGCGAGCACAAAGAAAATAGTGCTCACACAAAAAAGAAAAGCCGCGAATAATCCTCTCCACCCCATGGCGCGGACAATATTCAGGGTGTTAAAGCCGCGGTAGAGTGCATAAAAGCCGAAAATTCCGATAGAGAAAAGCAGGCCGCGCCAGAACATGATCGTCGCACTGTCTGTTGCGATGAGGCGAACCAGAAGCCCGTCCGGCGAGAGGATAAGGACACCCGCCGCTGTTATCAGGATGCCATAGAGATGGGGAGAGATTTTCGACATTTTTTATGGATTTCTTATCAGTTCAGACAATTTTATGTGCGATCAGGCTATCGGCGGTTTCCTTTATGGACTGAGCCATCGGGAGGGGCCGCCAGTCAAATTCATCCCGAATGCGAGATGTGTCAAATTTCGTGGCAGGCCCAAGCCGGGTAACGACCAGCTTGAATGTCGGGCTGAAGAGCGCAAGAAAATGCACCAGCCAGTCCGGGACAGGGCGGTCTACAATCTTGTATCCCTTGGGTGCGACATGCGGTTTAAGGTGCGCCGCGATGTCGCGAAAGGACATGGTCTCAGATACGCAGATAAATCGCTTTCCCGGCGCGGCGGAATGGGTCAGGGCCGTCACATGCGCTGCGGCCACATCCCGCACATCAACAAGACTGAAACCGATATCGGGAATGCCCGGAACGTCCCGTGCCAGCAACCGGCGGATGACTTCATGGGACGCGCTGGTATCCGCGTCAATGACAGGGCCAAGGACGAATCCGGGATTGATCACGGAAAACTCCGGCTTTTTGTCGTTTGGCAGGGAGTTGATAAACTCCCATGATTCCCGTTCGGCTATCGTCTTGCTTTTCTGATAGGCACCGATTTCCTGGGTTACATCACTCCAATGGGACTCATCGAGGGTCATTGACTTATCCTGGCCGCCTGACACAGCGGCAATGGAAGAAGTCATGACAATACGCCTGACCCCTGCATCGACGGCGGCCGTTATGGCCCGAAGCGCTCCATCCCGGGCGGGGATAATCAGGTCATTCTCATCCTTGGGCGCCTCGGCCGGTAAGGGGGAGGCCATGTGCAACAGATAGTCCGCACCAACCATTGCCTCGGCCCAACCGGCGTCATCACCGAGGTCAGCCCGCACGAAGCTCAGGTTCGTGACATCGCAATGCTTGGAGAGCGATTTAAGCAGACTTTCAATCCGGCTGGTATCGCGCAACGTTCCCCGGACCGCATATCCCTGTTGCAGCAATAGGCAAATGGTATGAAGCGCAATAAAGCCCGATGCACCGGTTACCGTAACCAGCGAGTTTTCCCTCATTCGTCTCTCCTTGATCAACGCCGCCCTAACATAGGGAACTTTTCGCCGCCCGACTTCAAAAAAAATCCATCGCGTTTATTGGGAAGACTTACCTTGCAGAAATTAGCAGACTGTTTTGTAAGTGCCGGACAGAGGAGAGAGTTATGAAAAGCAATAACATCGATTGGCTGAAAGCAGAGGAAAAGCTGGATCGTGACGGCTATGTCCGGCTTTCAGGTCTGCTGGATGCCGCGCAGTGCAGCAGGCTGATCAACGGATTTGCGGATGATGAGCGCTTCCGCCGCCATATCGTCATGCGGCGGTATGGGTATGGTCAGGGGGAGTATAAGTATTTTGACTATCCCTTACCGGTGTTGGTGGCGGAATTGCGACAGGACTTCTATGCGCCGCTTGCCCATATTGCAAACCGGTGGGCCGGGAAAATGGCCACGGGTCAGCGATTTCCTGAAACACTTGGTGAATATACAGCGCAATGTCATGCAGCTGGGCAGAAAAGGCCGACACCGTTGATCCTGAAATATGGAGAGGGAGATTATAACCGGCTGCATCAGGATCTTTATGGTGAGCTGCTCTTTCCGTTGCAGATGGCGATATTGCTAAGCGATCCGGAAACGGATTTCGATGGTGGGGAGTTTGTCCTGACGGAGCAGCGCCCGCGTCAGCAATCTCGCGCTCGCGTGGTGCCACTTGGAAAAGGCGACGCCGTTATTTTTGCGGTCAATCAACGACCGGTGCCGGGTAAAAATCGATTTTCCCGCGTTACGATGCGTCACGGGGTGAGCGATGTGCTATGCGGACAGCGGTATACACTCGGCGTGATTTTTCATGATGCGAAATAGCTCAGGAATCAAAAAAGATCGGTTGATTGCAGCTTTTATTTTGTTTTGACAACCGATTGGATTGGGATACTGTTCTGGAAACGGCACGGACTTACACCGTTGTGCCGGGCACGGTTTTGGACGTTTGGGGAGGCGTCAGAGCATCGTATGACAGAAAAAGCCAGGCGCTTTGGATTCCTTCTGACCGATCAATCCAGCATGATTTGTTTCAGCAGCGCCATTGAACCCTTGCGCTCGGCCAACCGGATGAGCGGCCGTCATCTTTATGACTGGAACATCCTCACCATGGACGGTTTGAGTGTTCAGGCCAGCAATGGCATCAGTATCCTGCCGGATATGGCGCTCGCGGATGCTGCCTGTCTTGATATCCTGTTTGTTTGCGGAGGGATCGGGACAGACAAGATCAAGGATGAGCATCTGCTCGCGGAACTCCGCCGGATTGTACAGCATGGTACTGGAATTGGCGCCCTCAGCACCGGTAGCTTCATTTTGGCGGCGGCCGGGCTGTTGGACGGCTATCACTGCACCATCCATTGGGAAGGGGCAATCAGTCTCAAGGAAAGCTACCCCAGGGTGATATTTACCGGCAGTATCTTTGAGATAGATCGCAACCGCTACACTTGCGCCGGCGGAACCTCGGCAATTGATCTGTTGCTTCACATGATTTCAGAGTCTCATGGCGATAAGCTTGCCTATGACATTTCGCTGCAATTCATGCATGACCGCATCCGTAGCCACAGCGACAAGCAGCAGGTTGTGCGAAAACTACAGCTGGCGGCGAAATCCCAGAAACTTCTGACCATCGTTGAAATCATGGAACAGAATATAGAAGAGCCGCTGTCCCCTGAAGAACTGGAGTCAATGGTAGGGATATCCATCCGGCAGGTGGAGCGTTTGTTCCGGCAGCATACCGGGCGGTCTCCGGCGCGTTATTATATGGAAATGCGCCTGGAGCATGCCCGGCTTTTACTCCTGCAAACCGGCATGTCGATCACTGAAATTTATATCGCCTCCGGCTTTTCCACCCATTCACATTTCGCCAAAAGCTATCGCGAATATTACGGGCTCAGCCCCAGCAGGGAACGAAAGCCGGTGTTTCCGATGGTAAGTTGAGAATGGATCATTGCGGGCCATTTTCCTAAATCGGTTGTTTTACCTATTCAAGACGGTTAGAAAACAGGAAGTGCGGCGTTGGCCGCTTCGCGCCCTGTTCGGGAAGCTGAGAATTTTTGAGGTTGATCATGCAGTCAGAAACCGCCGACGCCATCGCTCAATTCCAGAAGGAAGTAGCGCAAACCGTCAAATCCTACAGTGACGAAACAGCATGGAAGGCCTTGTCGCATGAATGGCTGACAGAGGCGCTGGCCAAGCGTTATGTCTATAATTTTTCCTCCCTTGGACGCCCGATTATCCAGCTGCCGACAGACATGGTGGCGTTTCAGGAAATTGTCTGGGACGTAAAACCGGACCTGATCATAGAAACAGGTATCGCGCATGGCGGCTCCCTCATTCAAAGTGCGGCGATGCTGGCGATGCTGGATTATTGTGATGCGGTGGAGGCGGGAACCACGCTGGACCCTAAATCCCCGAAAAGGCGTGTCCTGGGCGTTGATATTGATATCCGATCCCATAACCGGGCCGCGATTGAGGCGCATCCGATGTCGGGGCGGATTGACATGATCCAGGGCTCTTCGATTGATCCGGACATCGTCAATCAGGTGACATCAGCGGCTGCTTCCTGTTCACGCATTCTGGTAAGCCTCGATAGTAACCACACCCATGACCATGTTCTTGCCGAGTTGGAGGCCTATGCCCCGCTCACCAGCAAGGGAAGTTACTGCCTGGTATTCGATACGATTGTTGAGGATATGGCGGATGATTTTTATCCCGACCGTCCCTGGCATCCGGGCAACAGCCCGAAAAGCGCCGTATTCGAGTATCTGAAAATGCTGGAAAGCGGAACAATTCTGGCGGCGGATGGTGATCCGCTGCGGTTTGAGAATGATCAGATGCTACAGGACAAGCTGATGTTTTCCGTTGCGCCTGACGGCTTCCTGAAAAGAGTTTAGATCGTCCATTTCGATCAGTTGGGGAAGCCCTATGAAAATCAGCATCGTTATCCCGACAAGAAACCGGTCAGAGTTTCTGAAATATTGTCTGGAAACCTGCCTTGCCGCTTCCGATCCAGATATTGAAGTCGTTGTCAGTGACAATAACAGCATCGATGAAACCCGTGCCGTTGTTGCGGAATTCACTGACCAAAGACTGACATATGTCAACCCGGGCGCTGATCTGAGTATGCGCCAGAATTTTGAATTCGCGCTGTCGCATGCAACTGGGGACTATGTCATCTTCATTGGCGACGACGATGGTGTTGTACCAAACGGTATCGCAACCTTGCGCTATTTGATTAACAAGTTTCACCCGGATATTATCACATGGCGTCACATCACTTATATCTGGCCCCATATTGAGCCAGCGCCGACGGAGGGGGTGCTGAAGTTCCGGTATCGTGATTTCTGTGGGCCAGTTTACAAGCTGGACCCGAAGCAGATACTGTTGGATTTCTATCGCGCCCGGATAACAAGCTACCGCGATGGAGCGAATATTTATCATGGCTGCGTCTCGCGCGCCGTGATCGACAAAATCAAGTCAAAGGGCGGTGAATATTTTCAGGGGCAGATTCCGGATGTCAATACGGCTCTTTCAAACTTGACGGCGGCGTCCAACTTGCTTTGGGTTCGAAACCCCGTGACGATTGCAGGTGCCGGAGAGAAAAGTAATGGCACGGCCATGAATGCGCCGATCAAGATCACCGAAAGCCAGGAGAAAATTGCAGACAGTTTTACGGAACTGGCCCAGACAGATAAAATTCAGCCGGAAATTGACCTGCGAATTCGTTCAATCCCTGCCTATGTGTATGCCAACCTGATGCGGATCAATCAGGATCATTTGAACAACAAGTATGAAATTGATCATGCTGCATGGCGGGATATCATCGTGAAGGATATGCATAAATTCACCAAGAAGAACCGATGCTGGTCTGTTCTTGAGGATTTTTTTGCACAATCAGACCAAAATTATGTGCGGCAAAACCTTACAGATCCTCCGGGGATTACAGAGGATGCAGCTGTTCCCTCGGGTTCCGTAACAAAATCAAAGAGAAAGCGCAAATCACTTATCAGTCCTGAAGATAGGGAAAATGTTGCCACCGTGGTACGTTGGATTCAAGCGGTGACGGGCAAGCCTTACTTTCCACCTGAGAACAGGGTTTTGGCTTTTGCGGTTCAGCTGATCAAGTCTGTTGAAATGCGGGCGAATGTAAAAACTCTTGGCGGGTCGGGAAAATAAATCGCGCGGTAGCTTAAGTAAACTGAATTCAGGTCTTTAAATCATGAGAAAGAACAATCGTCTTTTGAATGCCGCTTACCTTGCTGCGGACGGGCTGGTCAGCAATCTATTGCCGCGGCGTAAGCCTCATATCCTGATCGCCTGCATGCCGAAATCTGCATCAACCTTTCTTGCGAGCGCCATCTCCGAATTGCCGGGATTTCGTCGATGCCGCCTGACGCCTGATTGGGGGGCGCGTGAGCAGGAACTATGCGCCATTCGGCTTTCCCGATATAACCACAACGCCTATGTTTCGCAGCATCATTTGCGAAATAGCGCCTGGACGCAGGGCTTGATCAAGCAATATAACCTGACGCCGGTCGTGCTTGTACGCAATCTTGCAGACTGCGTTATCAGCATCCGGGATCATTTCCATAAGGAACCGGGAGAGGGGCCGACAGCTTTTTTCGATGACTCCCATCTAGCCATGTCGGATGGTGACTTTGAAGAGGCGATCGTAAGTCTGGCGATCCCCTGGTATCTCAATTTCTATGCCGGGTGGAAGGCTGCAGGGAACATTCCCATTTATGATTTTGATGATTACACCGGCGATCCTGTCCGCGTGATGAATGAAATTCTCGCCCATGCGTCAGTTCACGTTCGGGAGGAGGATGTCGTCGCGGCACTAGATCAGGTGCAAAAGGCAAAAACAAGATTTAATGTCGGCGAAACGGGGCGGGGGCGGCTACTCTCTGATGCGGCAAAGGACTCGTTGTCGCGGCTTTTGAAACATTATCCGGATTTGCAGGATGACCCGCTGTTTATCAAAACCAGCCGGACAATCTCCGCTTCGGCCCTTAGCTGACGGGCTTTACTTGTTGCGATAGGTAACAAGTCCTTCAGAAAGCGACAAGGGTGATTTTGAAGCCCGAATACTGGCTAGCCGTTGATTGTTTCCTTGCAAACTGCTCTTGATTTCACAGCCATTCAACACATCCTGAATTGGTTCGATCAATGCTGACTTCTCCAACAGCTTTGCACATTCCATCGCAATTTCATGCGGCAAATATGCGGTACCAGAGCAGATATTGAAGGTGCCGGTCGCGTCTGAGTCGGCAAGTCTCTCGAATGCGTGGGCCACATCTTCAACATGGATCATGTCAACGGCGCGGGTTGGCATTTGGATGTGCGGTAGCCGCCCGGAAGAAATTTCCCGGTAAATATAGGAAATCAGTTTGCTTTCGTCTTCATCCGGCCCGTAGGGAAAGAAAATTCTTGCCCAGACGAGCGAAATATCCTTTGCAATAATGCTAGCCAGGCCCTTGAAGGCGAGTTTGGAGGCAGAGTAATAGGTTGATCCGTTCAGCGGTGAGGTTTCCTCATCCAGCAGGCTGTTCTCCCATTTATACTCGGCGCAGCTACCTGCCAGTACGGCCTTTTCTCCGCCATGTCTTACAAAAGCATCCAGTAGCAGCGCGCTGGAGGAAATCCAGCGAAAATTTTCGCGGGAATGCCAGAATTTGCCCGGCGTTGCCTCCCACGCCAGATGGATCAGGTGGCTGGGCTGTCTCGATTTGAGCACGGCTTCGACAGCCTCCGGGTCATGCAGATCAAGCGTGATATGCTCATGATTTTCATGAGTTGCGAAGCCGCCATGCTCTTTGCGCGAAACTGTGATGATATGCCACCCTTCTTCAAGCAGGGTCCGGGTGACATGGCGGCCGATAAAGCCCGTCGCACCTGTAAGGAGACATAGTTTCATGCCAAAGCCTCGGAGAGCGAACCCAGCGCCTTATCACGTGCGGAAATTACTTTCGGGTCCGCAGGCCAATCAATGCCGATTTCGGGATCATTCCAGCGGAAGCCTCTGTCATGGCCCGGCGTATAGGCCGGATACATCTGGTAGGAAACCTCGCTGTCCACCTCAAGGGTGAGAAATCCATGGGCGCAACCGGCGGGAATGAATAGCGCACAACCGCTTTCCCGGCTGAGGTTGACGCCAATCCATTTCTTGTATGTGGGGGAAGCGGGCCTGATATCCACTGCGACATCATAGATGGCGCCGGCACCGCATCGCACCAGTTTTATTTCTTCAAACGGCGCGGCATGAAAATGCATGCCGCGTAATGTATATGCAGATTTATTATAGGAGACATTGCTTTGTACCGGCAGGAAATCGATTCCGTGGTCGGCAAATTCCTGCTGGCAGTAGCTGCGGGCGAAATATCCGCGCTCATCTTCGATAAAGGCGGGCTCGATCAGATAGGCCCCTTGAATTTCTGTTTCCGTGAAAATCATGAGAATACCCTAAGCTCCGGGATGGGGATGACGAATTGTCCGCCCCAATCGCGGATCGCGGCCATATCAGCCGTTATTTCATCGGCGAGATTCCAGGGCAGGATCAGGACATAATCCGGCTTTGCTTCCCATATTTTCTCCGGCGCGAAGACCGGGATATGGCTGCCCGGCAACAGGGTTCCCTGTTTCTCGGGGTTGCGGTCGACAACAAAATCGATCAGCTCTGTGTTGACGGTGCAATAATTGAGAAGTGTGTTCCCCTTCGCCGCCGCGCCATAAGCGGCGACTTTCTTGTCTTCCGCCTGTGCCTTGGTCAAAAAGGCAACCAGATCATCGCGTATTTTTTCCACCCGGGGCGTGAAATTCTGATAGGCGGCGGGGCTGTTGAGGCCTGCGGTTTCTTCCTTCTTTCGAAGAGCATCCAGCCGGGTCGCTTCCGGATGCTCGCTTGAATTCTGATGACAGGCATAGACACGCAAGGAACCGCCGTGGGTCGACAGTTCCTCGACATCGAAAACCTTCAACCCGTGCGCGGTGAGGATTTTCTCGACCGTCAAAAGCGACAGATAAGAATAATGTTCATGATAGATGGTATCGAACTGCACCTTCTCGATCAGGTTCAGAAGATGCGGAAATTCAATCGTAAAAACGCCGTCACGGGCGAGCAGGATTGGGACACCGCCGATGAAGTCGTTTATATCCGGAACATGGGCCATGACGTTATTAGCCACCATCAGGTCGGCCAGATGGCCATCGCGTGCGAGCCTTTGTGCCGTTTCAACGCCGAAGAAGGCGACTTCTGTTCTTGCGCCAACCTCCTCTGCCGCCTTGGCGACATTGGCGGCAGGCTCGACCCCGAGAACCGGCACGCCCTTGTCCACGAAATGTTTCAACAGATAGCCATCATTGCTGGCTATCTCGACAACAAAGGAGCTTTCATCAAGATCAAGCCGGTCGATCAGCTTTTGTGCATAGGCATGGGCGTGGGCGATCCAGCTGCTTGAATAGGAGGAAAAATAGGCATAGTCGGAGAATATTTCTTCCGCGGGCACGACATCCTCAACCTGCACAAGGAAGCAATTCGTGCAAACCCGGGCATGAAGCGGATATGTTTTCTCCGCCGGAATATCCCGTTCTTCATGAAGATAGCTGTTTGCAAGCGGCGTCATGCCCAGATCGACAAATGTTCGGGTCAGGTCATGATGACAGAAGCGGCAGGTGAGAGAGCTCGTCATTTATGGGCCTCATATTCTTCGATCTGCGACAGGGTGAAGGCATAGATATCGGCATCAGAACGATAGGCTTTATACCAATCCACGGTTTTTGCCAATGTCTCTGACGGACGCCATCTGGCTTGCCAGCCAAGTGTCTCACGGGCGAGGGACGCATCGAGAGCGAGCTGCAATTTTTCAGGCGGAGGGGCTTCGTCGGTGAGTGACCAGTCGCCTTCAGTACCGAACGCTTTCTGAACGTCACGGGCGATTTCGCCCACGGTGATGGTCCCTGCATCCTGTGGTCCGAAGTTCAGGGCTTTTGGAAGCTTCTTGCCATCGTCGCCCGCCAGAGCTTGTAAATAGACGAGATAGCCTGACACGGATTCCAGAACATGCTGCCAGGGGCGGGTTGCGCCGGGATAGCGAAGGGTAACGCCTTTGCCTTTATTCGCGGCGCGCCATATATCCGGGATAAGACGATCTTCGGAAAAATCGCCGCCGCCGATCACATTTCCCGCGCGGGCCGTGGCAATGCGGGGTCCCTCATCCGCGAAGAAGCTTTTTGCATAGGATGCCGTTGCAATCTCGCAGGCCGCCTTTGAGGCGGAATAGGGATCATCGCCGCCAAGCGGATCTGTTTCCTGAAAGGCGCGCCCGTCTTCAATATTCCGGTAGACCTTGTCACTGGTTATGATCAGTGCTGCACGAAGTTCCGGCAGTTCACGCATCGCTTCAAGCAGGTTAAGAGTGCCTGTCACATTCGTCTCGAACGTCAAGCGCGGCTCCTTGTAGGAACGACGAACGAGCGCCTGCGCAGCCATGTGAAGGATAATTTCCGGGTTGCTTTGCCTCACTACTGATTCAAGCTTCTCCACGTCCCGTATATCAACGAAATGGGAGTCGAGAGGCAAGTGGTCGGAGAGGCTCTTGTAAAGAGAAAAGTCTCCCTCCGGCGGGAGCGACACACCGGTTACTTTTGCGCCCATCTTGCTGAGCCAAAGTGCGGCCCAGGCGCCTTTAAAACCCGTATGACCGGTCAGCAATACCCGTCGATCTTTCCAGAATTCAGGCTCAACAGTGGCGTGGGTCATCATGCTGTCCCCAACGTCAATCCCAGACCCGCCAGGGCGCCTTGCCACTTGCCCAGAGCTGTTCCAGCTGGTTTTTCTCCCGCAAGGTATCCATTGGTTGCCAGAAACCGCTGTGGCGGTAGGCGGAAAGCTGTCCATCGGCGGCCAGTCCGGTAAGGGGCTCACGCTCCCACGGAATATCATCGCCCGAAATGCGGGAAAGGACAGAGGGCTCCAGTACGAAAAAACCACCGTTGATCAGGCCGTTGTCGCCCGCAGGTTTTTCAACGAACTCTTTTACGGCGCCATTCTCGATTATGGTGGCGCCAAAGCGACCGGGCGGCGCGACGGCTGTCAGAGTTGCCTCCCGTCCTTCGGATTTATGGTAGGCAATCAGTTTTGCAATATCGACATCGGCGACGCCATCCCCGTAGGTCATGCAGAAGCTCTCGTCGGGATCAAGATAGCCTGCGACCCGTTTAAGCCGACCGCCGGTCATTGTTGCATCCCCGGTTTCCACCAGCGTGACACGCCAGGGTTCGGCCTTTGCCTTATGATAGGTGATCTCATTGCTCTCAAGATCGAAGGTGACATCGGAGCGATGCAGGAAGTAATTGGCAAAATACTCCTTGATCACATAGCTGCGGTAGCCAAGGCAAATGATGAAATCATGAATGCCGTGATGGGAATAGATCTTCATGATATGCCAAAGGATCGGAAAATCGCCGATTTCGATCATTGGTTTCGGCTTAAGGTGGGATTCTTCCGAGATACGGGTGCCGAGCCCGCCGGCCAAGATTACTGCTTTCAACGATATCCCCTTGTTTTTCCGCGTTGACGTCATCTTAAGCAAGCGGCGCCCTGTTGGTAAGACTTATTTCAATATCGGATGCCGGTGTCAAGTTTGCCTCGCTGCGCCTTTTCAGGTGAATTTACGAAAAACTGCCTTATGCTGTAGCTCCGTACAAAAATAATAAAGTAGTTATGATGAAACAGGAAAAAAGCGGCCTTGTGGCATTGGGGGAACAAATTCAGCGGGAGCTGAAGTTTCTGAATTATCCAACTGATAACTGGGTCAAGCCCGTGACCGGACCGGAAGGAGAGCCTGTTCTGGACGTGGCCGTTATTGGCGGGGGCATGTGCGGCATGGCGGTTGCTTTCGGTCTCACGCGAGAGGGCATCTCAAACTTTCGGATTTTCGATGCCGGAGATGCGGGGTTCGAGGGGCCGTGGGCCACAACTGCGCGAATGAGGACCTTGCGCTCCCCCAAGCACCTGACCGGACCGCATATGGGTCTTCCGTCCCTTACATTTCAATCCTGGTATCGTGCGCAAGTCGATGATGAAACATGGGAGACGCTCGATCATATACCACGCGAAATCTGGATGGACTATCTGCGTTGGTATCGCCGCGTGCTGAAGATCCCGACTGAGAATAACTGTATTCTCAAGAAAATAATACCAGAGGGTGGTTTGTTGCGGCTTCAGTTACTGGGGCCGGAGGGAGAATTTGACGTTCTTGCCCGGCGATTGGTTCTGGCGACGGGGAGGGCGGCCTTCGGCGGCGTGCGGGTGCCGGATATTTTCAGGGATGTTCCAAAGAAATTATATGCCCATACGGAGGAAATGATCGATTTTCCCGCTCTTCGCGGGAAACGCGTCCTCGTTATCGGTGGTGCGGCGTCGGCCGTTGATAATGCAGCCGTCGCCCTCGAAAACGGCGCGAGTGAGGTGCATCTTCTGATGCGCTCAGAGGCCATTCCACGGCTGAATAAATTCAAGAGTACCGCCTATGCCGGTTTTTTGCGGGGATATCATTATCTGGATGACGAGATGCGCTGGCGGTTTCTTCATCATGGTCTCGGGTCGCACGTTGCGGCGCCTCGCCGATCAATGCTCCGCCTGAAAGAATATCCGAATTTTCATATTCATACGGGTTCCGGGGTTCAGGATGTTAAGGCTGGGGCGCGGGATATTACACTTGTGACCGGAAAACAATCCTTTACGGGTGATTTTGTTATTCTCGGTACGGGCTATGCGATTGACATAAGCCAGCAACCAGAACTCGCGGATTTTGCGGACCAGACCTTGCGCTGGCAGGATTGCTACACCCCGCCAGCGGATTGCTTCAGTGAGGAACTGGGACGCTTTCCCTATCTCGGACCCGGTTTTGAATTTCTTGAAAGAGTAAAGGGAGAGGCCCCCTGTCTTGGCCAGATTCACCTGTTCAACGCCGCGACGACGCTCAGTCATGCCGCCATAAGCAGTGATATTCCCGGTGTCAATATCGGAGCGGAGCGGTTAGTAAATGCGCTCTCCATCCAGTTCTTCAAGGAAGGCGCCGACGCGCATCTGGAAGACTTCCATGCCTATAACGATCCGGAATTGCTGGGGGACGAGTGGCGTGAGGGAGAGAATTAAGCTGAAACAACATTCATCGCATCCATATTATTGAAGGAGTGAGATGAGCGACATTGAAAGCACAGGAAAAGATTAACAGGGACTTGAAAGCCGCGTCCGGCAAGTTCAAAGAAGAAGCCAGGCTTCTTAGAAACCAGGGCGCCATCCACGATAGTGCGCCCTTCGCCGGGACCGCTCCTCAAAAGAACTGACGCAAATCCGCAGGATGAATTTGGCAGCATTCAGCGTTTTGCAAATGGCTGCGTCGATGATGGCAACGCCGGAAATAACGACATTGAGTCGCTTTTTCATGGCCTATATCTTTCCGACCATATTAACGATGAGCAGGGCGACAATAACCGCACCTGAAGTACCGCTTGGCCAGAAGCCCCAGTTTTTGCTGTGCGGCCAGCTCGGATAAGTGACAAGAGAAAAGAAGAGCAATAGAAAAATAAGAATGGATGGGATTACCATGGAAAAATTCCTTTATATTTTCATTAGCACTGACTTTCACGATTTATGCGACTGCAAGGTGTCAGGATGACAATTCGGGCACGGTTCTCGCTCAGTACGTGTTACGGATGGCGAACTGAATTTCCGCCAGCAATGATTCGATTGATCAAAGCCGCGACGTCATGATGCACCTTAGAGTCGGAATCCAGGTCGCCCGCGTTTTCATGAGTGGCGGCTGCGTCTTTAAGAACTCCCAGGATCTCGCTTTCGGGCAAGAGCTTGTGATCGTTCAACGCAAGAAGGAGAGACTCGCAGATGGTGAGTGCGGCTATTCCTGGAATATCCTTATTATCCAACATCTTCGTACAGCCTTTCGGACAGTTATGACGCGATGACACAAATGTATGCATCATGATTTTGACAATAATTGCAGATATTATATTTCATCGGACTGATCTAAATCAGTATCCGGTCCTTACTTTCGAGATATATATTTATTCAACTTAAGTTTTCACTCCAGTATAGGAGAGAAAGTCCTCAGATGCTCAAAGTAATTGTTGTGGAAGACAGCGTCCTTATCGCCGATATGCTTGAAGATTTTCTGGTTTTGAAGGGCTACAACGTTTGTGGCCTCGCAAGAACAGTTGATGAAGCTGTTGAATTGGCTGATCATTGCAAACCCGATCTCGCTGTGCTGGATTTTCGTCTTGCCGGTGGCGGATATGGCTCGCAAATACGGCCCCTTCTGAACGACAAGACTGGTATGGGAATTTTATATGTTTCCGGTGATCCTCTAATAGACAAACTCACTAAAGATGATGGAGACGCTTATATTCAAAAGCCGTATGGGCTGGAAGATTTGGATAGCGCCCTGAACATTGTCAGGAAGATCAAGACAAATGTTACAGTTTCTCCGTCGACTTTTCCAAGAGGGTTTCACCTTCTTAAGCAAGCCATTGGCGGTGGTGAAAAGGCAGCATGACCTCCAGCCGGACGATAGAGAAATTGCTGCGCCAGCAAGCCGCGCTCGCAAACTTTGGCAATTTTGCTTTTAGTGAACCCGATTTGCAGAAAATACTGACAGAAGCGGCGCGTATTTGCTCCGAAAGTCTCAATGCTCCCTATTCCAAAATTTGCCGATACAGGCCCGAGCAGGATGATCTGCTGGTTGTCGCAGGGTACGGCTGGGAGCCGAATGTCGTTGGCTGCGTCGTATCTCAGGCTGATGAAAGCTCAACGCAAGGGCGGGCGTTTACCAGAGGCGAGCCCGTAATCCTTGAAGATATTCACAAGAAGAACAGTTATAAACTCCCGGATTTTTACGCCCGGCATGGAATTGTTTCGACGGTGGATGTACTTGTAAAAGGCACAAGCGGGCCCTTTGGCGTTCTGGAGGTCGATTGCACCACCCAAAGATCTTTTGATAAGCATGACATCAATTTCCTGACAGGCTTCGCCAATGTTGTTGCTGAAGCGGTCCAGACATCAGAACGTACCGCAGCCCTGAAAGTCGCTCTTGTGCAAATGCAAAAACTGATAGAGGAGAAAAATGTACTTGCCGAGGAGTTGCAACATCGTGTCCGAAACAATCTCCAGCTTGTGTATAGCATGTTGCTCCGTCAGATCGAGAAGGCCGATCATGTTGATAAAGAAGGAATTCGGTCAATCGCCCGCCGTGTCATGAGTCTTGCAAACATCTACGACCATCTGTTGGGTCACGGCCTTGTTCAGACAATAGATTTTGGTGCTTATCTGGAGTCACTTTGTGCCAGTCTTCATGATTTTCAGGAAAAAGGTCAGATTAAGGTCGCGCTTGATTGCGCCGCTGAACCAATGGCCCTGGAGCTGGATCTGGTAACCGCACTCGGCATTATTGTAACCGAAATCACCTCAAACTCCTATCGTCACGCATTTCCGGAGAAGTCGGGAACGATTACGGTCACTCTTACACACAAAAAGGGCAACGGCCTTTTGGTTATTTCCGACAATGGGACTGGTTTTACGCCCCAGACAGAAAGTAAACGCCATGGTGTGGGGCTGATAAAACGCCTTATGGAACAACTGGATGGAACAGCGAAGCTGAATTCTGACAAAGGCACCGTCTGGACATTAATTTTCCCTATGGCAGAAAAAGCGGAAAATCCAGTTGGCGCAGAATAACTGTCTGATGCTCCTGTAAAATGCCGATTGTCCGCCGTTAGTACTCGGTTCGCGAGGCTGACCAGCGCGGGTTTGCGGTCTAGCCGCCCAACAGTCGTATAAGCGATGCCTACCTGAGCTTGCGAGAAGCCGCATCAAGCTGTCTGTTGGTCTCTGCGTCGTTCATTACCCTGTGTGATATTTCGGCTGCCTGGTAATATTTCAAGGAGGCATCCTTCTTGGCGCCATCAGGGATATTATCCCAGGCGGCTTTGAAGGATCTCATCTTTTCAACGGCGCTCATGGATTTGTTGGTAGAGAGTGCCATGGGACTGCCCTTTCTTGGACGAGCCGGGATTGTAAACTATGTGGAATCCGCTTATACATTCAGGTAATACCGGGAGCTTCATCAGTTCACGGAAGCGTGCCCTCCGACCATTCGATCAGCATGGGAAGATAATGCACTTTATTCGTCCGCTGACATTGATGCATGTTAGTCCGGTTCGAAATTAGTGCTTCCCCCATCATTTTTTTAATGTCTTGCATCCTCTCATCGCGGTTTCGTATTCTTTGCCCGGCAAACCAGAGGAACAGATATCACGGCCCCCGCGTGTACGGCCAGCAACTTAACAAGGAGGCCATTCATTGATTGCAGTCATTTTTGAGGTTTATCCGCATCCGGAGCATAAGCAGCAATATCTGGATATTGCGGCAAGTCTGCGTCCCGTTCTTGAGAAAATTGACGGGTTTATTTCTGTTGAGCGGTTTCAAAGCCTTACGGACGAGACAAAAATTCTCTCCATATCCTTCTTTCGCGACGAAGCGGCGGTAGAGCAGTGGCGTAACATCTCTGCTCATCGCAATGCTCAGGCAAAGGGCCGCGCCTCGATTTTCAAGGATTACAGAATACGCATTGCCAGCGTAATGCGTGATTATGGCTTGAATGAGCGTGAACAGGCGCCGACTGACAGTAAAGCGAACCACGACGGCTAGACAAAGGTGACACCACGGAGGTTAAATTGGCTGCCAATCGCCGCGAGATGGAGTCTGGGCGCCGCCTATTAGCCATATTACAAAATTTTGGATTCTAAACCGGCTTACCAGGCACAAAAGAATAATCCGTGTCTGGAAAAACCTTTCCGTCATCCTCATTACGATCTCTCGCAATCCTTCAACCTGAAGGAACTAATCTCGTCTTCTTTTGTTAGTGTACAAAAGGATAAAAACGGAGATCTGAAAATGAGCATTTGGAAATTGTCTCCTGTCGCGGCGCCTGATGATCCGCACTGGAAAGGGTACCGTTATAAGCGGCCTTTGCTGGTGGAAGCGGAGGAAGCAAGCATGGCCCGTTTAAAGGCTACGCGCTGGTACAAGGAACAATTCCAAGGGGATCCGGATAAAAAAATTCATCAATTTTATCGCAGCGCTTTTGATGATGTCAAATTATACGAAGCCGCGCTTTTATCGCCTGAAATCGTTGAAGCCGAAAAAGAAAAATTCGTGATGGTGAAATAATGTGGTTTGAAAGCTGGCAATCCATTTTAAATATTCTCATTACCGGGAGCGTCAGTTTTATCGGCCTGATCATCCTGCTGCGCACCGCCGGGAAGAGAACGCTGACGAAAATGAATGCGTTTGATTTCATTATGACCTTTACCATCGGGTCGACGCTGGCCACCACCATTACGTCCGATGACACAACAGTTAGTGAAGGTCTGACGGCCCTGGCGGTCATCATCTTTGTGCAATATATGATTGCATGGCTGGAGGTACGCTCGGAATGGTTTCAAAGGCTTATCAAGGCCCAACCTTCTGTTCTTTTCCATAACGGCGAATTTC
Organism: Sneathiella sp.; assembly: GCA_040880045.1. Lineage (GTDB taxonomy): Bacteria > Pseudomonadota > Alphaproteobacteria > Sneathiellales > Sneathiellaceae > Sneathiella. The sequence goes on along the minus strand of JBBDJF010000129.1, from coordinate 27,134 downwards.
AGGAAAAAACCATGAAAAAAGAGCGTATAACAAAAGCCGAAGTGCTGGCGGCCATGCGTTATAGTGGCCTTTCCGATCCTTCGCAAGCGCGTCTCGTGCTGATGGAAACGAACGGACAGCTTAGCGTTATTCCCGATAATGGCAAAGAGAGCGATCTTGGTGTCCTCAGGACCGTCGAAAACTTTATCCCTCGAACTAAAGCCAAAAACGATCCGTAATATGACCCAGCCGATGAAATTGACAGATGTACTGGAGAGTATTCATAATGATACGGAGGGGGAGAATATAAAAGTTTCAGATGTGGTGGAATCCCTGGAAGATCGCGGTTATGGACCTCTTCTTTTAACGCCCTCGTTATTCACGATCTTGCCGACAGGAATGATTCCGGGCGTTCCCACAGTTACCGCTCTTTTGATTATTTTTATCGCGGGACAAATACTTGCAGGGCGCAAATCTCCATGGCTTCCCCGGTTCCTGAGGGAGCGGAAGATTAAAAGGCAAAAATTTGAAGCGGCGCGCGAAAAGGCGGAACCTTATATCAAAAAATTTGATGCTCTCCTTAAACCGCGCCTGGAAAAGCTGGTTTCCACGTCAGGTTTAAGAATTGTGGCCGCGCTTTGTATCGTGCTGGCCGCAACAATGCCGTTTTTGGAAATTATTCCTTTTGCGGCGATACTGCCGGCACTGGCAATTGCCATTATGTCTCTGGGGTTCATCGCCAGGGACGGTTATGCCATAGTTCTCGGCCTTATTGTCGCTGTGGCAGGCCTTGCAACATCAATATATTTATTGGTGGGATGAACTACATTCCTTGTCAGAAATAAAGAAGACGCCCGGCACGCTTCTTAAAATAAAAAAACTCTTCTCCAACGAAAAAGCTAAGGAACCATAATTGATCTTGTGTGTTGGTAGTGCGCACCTCACAGGAGTTCGGTTTATGACTTATCAAAATGAAGGCTGCGTTGATGCGTGCAAGGAATGTCTTGCCATTGCCGCTTACTGTTCTCAGGCATGTATCGAAGAAAATATGCCCGAATGCGCAAAGCGCTGCCTTGAATGCGTTGAAATCTGCAAAACAATGATCGTACTGGCTGCACGTGATTCAATGAATGTGTCTGTAGTAGCGCGGGCGTGCGCACAGATATGTAAAGCCTGCGCAGAGGAATGCGAAAAACACGACAACGATCATTGCAGCGCGTGCGCCGAGGCCTGCCGCAAATGCGCTGAAGAGTGCCGTAATATAAGTGGCGCGTCCTAAAGCTGCTTAATCATTTAAATTTAGGAAATCAGACCCAAAACAAAAGGAAAATAAAATGTCAAAAGAACTGCAAAAGCTGGAGGACCTGTTTAAGCACCTGTTGCAAGACATGTATTATGCAGAACATGAAATCAGCAAAGCCCTACCCAAAATGGCCAAGAAAGCCACGAACGAGAACTTGCAAGCCGAGTTTGAGCAACATCTTGAAGAAACCAAAGACCAAACCTCTAAATTGGAACAGGTTTTTGAGGTTTGCGGTTATGAAAAAGAGCGCGAAAAATGCGAAGCCATTGAAGGCCTGATCGAAGAAGGCGAAGGGCTTATGAAGGAAGCAAAAGCAGGGGCTGTGCTCGATTCCGCTTTAATTGCTGCAGCCCAGAAGATCAAGCATTACGAAATCGCTTCCTATGGAACGCTTTGCTATATGGCCAAAAAGCTTGGTCAAACAAAGGCTGCCGAACTCCTGCATGAGATTTTAGAGCAAGAAAAGGCAACTGATAAAAAACTAAGCAAGCTTTGTGATGAGATCGAAGAAAAAGCTATGGACAATGCTGCTTAAGGAGATTCACTCATGAACGTTTTACTTATGTGGCTCATTGGCATTCCTATCCCTGTGATCATTATTTTGCTTCTTATTTTATAACCTCGGAGAAAGGGTACGCTATGAACCAGATTATTTACATCGTCGGGCTGATCGTCATCGTTATGGCGGTTTTGGCTTTCCTTGGGCTGGCTTAGGAAAGGAGAAAATGATGACCACACCCTCTTCTTTCAATATTGACAATTTCCAATGGGGCTCCGTTTTTGCCGGGACGGTTGTTGCATTAGCAATTTCTGTCGTCCTTATGCAATTTGGCGCCGCCGCTGGTTTGTCTGCTACTGCGCCCTTGCGCGGTGAAGGCCAGATCGCTTCCTGGGGCGTTATAGCCGCCGGGATCTGGATTCTCTGGGTCCAGCTTTTAGCCTCACTGGCTGGCGGATACAGCGCAGGGTACCTACGCACACCAACCCCGGAATTACAACCTCACCAGAATGAGTTTAAAGACGGTTTGTATGGTTTATCCGTCTGGGCGACCAGCACCGTTCTGGTGTTTATAGGCACAGTCGCAGCCGGAGCATTTGCAAGTTATATGGCAATGGCAAACGGCACTTATGAAGACCCTGCCAATATGAGTGATAATGAGAAAAATGCCGCCATAATCTTTGCTTTTGCACTCGGAGCCATCTCGCTGTTATCTGCCGTCGCGGCCTGGTGGGCGGCCACTATGGCCGGAGAACACCGGCTGAAGGAAACCGATTTCGGCCGGTACCTTACTTTTAAAAAGTGAAGGCGCTCCCTACGGCTAAAGAGCTGTAGGGGTTCCTCACAATGAAATCCGGCATCCACATATGCATAGGTTGTTAATCCATATGTGACTTACAGGAGAAGCAATGGCACCGCGCGCATATTGGAAAGGGCATATCAGGCTTTCACTGGTTTCGTTTCCAGTGCGACTTCATGCCGCTGTGACCAGCAGCAATAAAATTTCCCTGCATCAATATGATAAAGATTCCGGAGAGCGGATTCGTTATCAAAAGGTTGATGAAAGCGGTGATGAAGTGCCGGATGAAGATATTATCAAGGGATATGAATACGAAAAAGATAGCTATGTTCCCATTGATGACGACGACCTGGAAAAGTTAAAACTGGAGAGCAAGCATACGATTGATCTTGTCCAGTTTACCGACAATGAAGATATCGACCCTATTTACTTCGATAAATCCTATTATGTGGTGCCGGAAGGGGAGATTGCGGAAGAAGCGTTTCTGACCGTGCGGGATGCTTTGAAAAACTCTAAAAAGGCGGCAATCGGTCAGGTTGTCTTAAGCCGTAAAGAACGGATTGTCTGTCTGCGCCCCTGTCGAAACGGCCTGATTATGGACACGCTGCGCTATGCCTATGAAGTGCGCGAGGCGGAAAAATATTTTGAGGATATTCCCAGTAAGGTCAAAATCAATAAAGAACAGTTGGAGCTGGCGGAACAATTAATAGAGAAAAAGACCAAGACGTTCGATCCCAAAGATTTTAAAGATCATTATCAAGAAGGCCTGCTGGAAATAATTGAGGCCAAGTTGAAAGGTAAAGAAATTTCAACCTCAAGCAAGAAGCCGAAAGCGGACAATGTCATTAATATTGTTGATGCTCTTAAAAAGAGCCTTGAGCAAAGCGGTAAAAAACCCAGAAAGAAAAAATCTTCCAAATCCGAAAGCAAAAAGAGCGCATAAAACCATGGCTAAAAATGCGCTTGAAAAATATAATGAGAAGCGGGATTTCAGGATAACCACAGAACCGCCTGGAAAGACCGCCCGCAGCAAAAAAAGCAAACTGGCATTCACCGTACAAAAACATGGTGCAACGCGCCTGCATTATGATTTCCGGCTGGAATGGGGAGGTATTTTATGGAGCTGGGCTGTTCCCAAAGGCCCAAGTTATTGCCCGCAGGATAAAAGATTGGCCGTGCGCACGGAGGATCATCCGCTGTCTTATCATGATTTTGAAGGACTTATACCAGCTAACCAATACGGCGCGGGGCCGGTTATGCTTTGGGATGCTGGAAATTGGGAGCCTCTGGACGATGATCCGGAAAAAAGCATCAAGGAAGGTAGCCTCAAATTTATCCTGCACGGTGAAAAACTCGCCGGTGAATGGGCCTTGGTGCGGATGCATACGAAAGACAAGAACCGGGAAAACTGGCTCCTTATCAAGCATAAGGATATGCATGCCATCGATGCAGAGGATAAGGGCTACCTTAAAAAAGCCGATTACAGCGTAAAAACTGGCCGTCAATTCGACGAGATTGCGGCGTTTAGAAACACTGAGAAAGAAAAAAACAAAACTAAAGGTACCAAAAGTAAAAAAGGTAAAAGCAAGTCCGGCTTTAGGGATCTCCATGAAAAATACAAAGGCCCGCAACTAGCAACTTTGGTTAGTGCGCCACCCAAAGGCAAAGACTGGGTGCATGAAGTTAAATATGACGGCTACCGGATCATGGTATTTTTTATAAATGGCGAAGTGCGTATTCATACCTGCAACGGCCATGATTGGACGGATAAGTTCCCGGTTCTTAAAGAGGCATTTGAGAAGCTGGAAATTGGATCATTTGTCATCGACGGGGAAGCTGTTGTTATTGATGAAGATGGGTTGAGTGATTTTCAATCCCTGCAAAATGCTTTGGGCGAATCTGATATGCCAATGCAGGGCTATTTTTTTGATCTGCTTCATTGGGATGGCGAAGATTATACCAAGAGGACTTTCTCTGATCGTCGCAAGGCTCTGGAAAATTTATTCAAGGAAATTCCAGATGGCCCGCTTTACGTAAGCGAAATCATTGAAGGCAAGGCGGACAAAGTTATAGATAAGGCCTGCACCTTGGGTTTGGAAGGTATTATTTCCAAACGAACAGACGCAGAATATGTGCAGAAACGCGCCAAAAGCTGGGTTAAAAGTAAATGTGTGAAGCGGCAGGAATTCATTATTTGCGGTTTTTTGCCTGCTAGCGATATGCCGGAGGCTATCGGGTCCTTGCATCTGGGATATCATAAAGGCGGGAAGCTTTCCTACGCCGGTAAAGTCGGTACCGGCTTTACTTATAGCATAGCCGAAAAGCTCTATAAAAAGCTCAAAAAACTCAAAGTCAAAAAACCTCCCTTCGATCAGAAACCCGATACGCGCATGAACGGCACAACCTGGGTAAAGCCGCAGCTACTATGCGAAGTCAGATTTGCTATGTGGACGGCTACAGGAAAAATCCGCCACGCCTCTTACCAGGGCTTGCGTGAAGATAAGGAACCCGAAAGCATCGTTAAAGAAGAGCCGAAAACCATGAAGTCACAAAAGGCTGACAAGAATAAAATTATCAAAAGCGTTACAATCTCACATGCGGACCGTGAGATTTTTCCCCAAGCACATATTACGAAAGGCGCGTTGGCCGAGTTTTATGCCGAAATGGAGGAGCATATTATGCCCGACATAAAAAATCGCCCAATTAGCGTAGTGCGTTGCCCGGGCGGGATCGACAAGCAATGTTTTTTCCAACGCTCCAAAGGCAAAGGTATGCCCGAGCATATTTACACCATAGATATTAACCACAAGGGCAAAACCCACGATTATCTATATGTAAAAAATATCACAGGCTTGGTCGAACTCGTACAAATGGGCGGCATAGAGATGCATCCATGGGGCGTACAAATCGACAAGATTGAAAAGCCAGACCATATTATTTTTGATCTTGATCCGGATGAAGCTATTCCATTCGAGGCGATAAAATTGGCGGCGCAAGATGTCAGAGCCCGGCTGGATAATCTGGGACTTCAATCATTTTTAAAATGCACAGGTGGAAAAGGATTGCATGTGACGGCACCGATCCAGCGTCGCCACGATTGGGAAACCGTAAAAAGCTTTTGCCGTAATTTTGCCAGGCAAATGGAGGCTGATGTGCCGGATGCCTATACGATTAATATGTCTAAGAAAAAACGTACCGGGAAGATTTTTATAGATTATTTACGCAATGATTTTGCTTCTACGGCGGTCATGAATTACTGCGTAAGAGCCAGACCCGGCGCGGCTGTGGCTGTTCCTCTGGATTGGGCTGAGCTGAAAGATCTGGACGCTGCCAATCAATATTCAATCAAAGATGTCCTGGAGCGTAAGAAGAAAAATAAATTATTCGATTATCCGCAAATCCGACAAAGTTTGACCAAAGAGATTTTAAACGAAGTTCAATAAATTTGTGCCAAATGGGAGGGTGGAGAGGGGGCAAAACAGATAAGCCCTCGAAAACGATGTGTCTTCAAGGGCTTATGTGGTGCCGCCACCAGGAATCGAACCCGGGACCTGATGATTACAAATCAACTGCTCTACCAGCTGAGCTATAGCGGCCTATGGTGCCGCGCAAAATAGTCAGCTTGCCCGGCTTCGACAAGTAAAAAATTAAGTTTTTTTTACACAGGTCAGCCGCTCTGATTTCGGTGAATGATTAAGGGGTTCGCGTGCTCCGCGCCAGTTCGTAAAAGGTGATTGCCGCGGCGTTGGAGACGTTGAGGCTTTCGACCCTGGGGCTGATGGGTAATTTGGCGAGCAGGTCACATTTCTGGGCGGTCAGCTGGCGCAGGCCTTTTCCCTCCGCGCCGAGAACGATGGCGATCTTCTGGAATTTCCCGGCGGCTTTCTCCAGTTCCTGGGTTGTGTGACCGTCAAGGCCGATTCGCCAGAAACCCTTCTCCGCCAGCTGGTCCAGTGCACGGGATAAATTCCCGACACGGATTACCGGCACGATTTCCACCGCGCCGGAAGCGGCCTTTGCCAGAACCCCCGTGATCGGCGGGGAATGGCGGTCCGGCACGATCAGTGCGTGAACATTGAAGGCGGCGGCGGACCGCAGTATCGCGCCGACATTCTGGGGGTCCGTCACCTGATCGAGGACCGCGACGACAACCGGGATGGACGCGTCGGCATCCGGCAGGTCTTCAAGGGTCATTTCCGGCAAGGTTGCGGGCAGGAGGGCAATGCCCTGATGAATGGCATTTTCAGGAAGCAAACCGCTGATCACGTCCTTCTCGATAAATTCTGGCGCGATAACTTCCTCAATCCCGCCCTTAATATCGTCATCCAGCGCGTCGAACTTGGCCTTCGTCATGACAAGCCGGCGAAACTTTCGATCTGGATTTCGAAGTGCCGCCATCACAGCGTGGTCGCCATAAAGCCAGCTATCCTGCGACGGGGCGGCTTTGCCGTGACGGGACGGGCGCGGGTTCTTGCGACCGGAATTCGCCGTGTCCCTCTGCGGTTTGCTGCTCCGCCTGTTTGCTGACTTGCTTCTTGACATGGCGTTGCTTATATTGCGCTTCGTATCTTGCAACAAGTAAGCTTTTCCAATGCAGCCGAAAAAAATTAAACAAATCGGTAAGATTTGCTCTTTTTCGGTTGACTTTACTTGGGAATTTTCGATAGTGCCGGTCACCTCCGGTGCGCGCCGGGGGGCTGATGCATGTGCGGAGGGGTGCCTGAGTGGTTAAAAGGGACGGACTGTAAATCCGTTGGCTATGCCTACGTTGGTTCAAATCCAACTCCCTCCACCATCTGCATGCTGAAATATATAAGATGTCACGGGGCTGGCATCGACGGATGCGAAACAAGGCGGGTGTAGCTCAATGGTAGAGCAGCAGCCTTCCAAGCTGAATACGAGGGTTCGATTCCCTTCACCCGCTCCAAGCGCTGGTCAGCGCGTTATAAATAGGCCATGAAATTGTTAATGCCGGAAAATGATTTTTCGGTGTTTTCGGGCTGTGTAATTTAATGCTTCGGGACGACGGAAAATGGCTAAAGAGAAATTTGATCGTAGTAAGCCGCATGTTAATATTGGGACGATTGGTCATGTTGACCATGGGAAGACGACGCTGACGGCGGCGATTACGAAGGTATTGTCGGAAGCGAGCGGCGGCAAGTCGTTTGCGTTTGACGAGATTGACAAGGCGCCGGAAGAGAAGGCGCGTGGGATCACGATTTCGACGGCGCATGTTGAGTATGAGACGGCGGCCCGTCACTATGCGCATGTGGACTGCCCGGGCCATGCGGACTATGTGAAGAACATGATCACGGGTGCGGCGCAGATGGACGGGGCGATCCTGGTTGTTTCTGCGAACGACGGCCCGATGCCACAGACACGGGAGCATATCCTTCTGGCCCGCCAGGTTGGTGTTCCGGCGCTTGTTGTGTTCATGAACAAGGTTGACCTTGTGGATGACGAGGAGCTGATCGAGCTTGTGGAGATGGAGATCCGCGAGCTTTTGAGCGAGTATGATTTCCCGGGCGATGATATTCCGATTGTTGGCGGTTCGGCGCTTGCGGCGCTGGAAGGCCGGGATGATGCGATTGGCAAGGAAGCGATCCTGAAGCTGATGGCGGCGGTTGATGAATCGATCCCGCAGCCGAAGCGCGAGATTGACAAGCCGTTCCTGATGCCGATCGAGGATGTGTTCTCGATTTCCGGCCGTGGTACGGTTGTGACGGGTCGTGTTGAGAGCGGTGTTGTCAAGGTTGGCGAGGAAGTCGAGATTGTCGGCATCCGTCCGACGACGAAGACGATCTGCACGGGCGTTGAGATGTTCCGCAAGCTTCTGGACCAGGGCCAGGCGGGCGACAATGTGGGTGTCCTGCTGCGCGGGACGAAGCGTGAGGATGTTGAGCGCGGCCAGGTTCTGGCGCATCCGAAGTCGATCACGCCGCATACGAAGTTCAAGGCGGAAGCCTATATCCTGACGAAGGATGAGGGCGGACGTCATACGCCGTTCTTTACGAACTACCGTCCGCAGTTCTACTTCCGGACAACGGACGTGACGGGTGTCGTGACGCTTCCGTCGGGAACGGAGATGGTGATGCCGGGTGACAATGTGACGATGGATGTCGAGCTGATCGCGCCGATCGCCATGGATGAGGGTCTGCGCTTCGCCATCCGCGAAGGCGGACGTACCGTCGGCGCCGGCGTCGTCGCAAGCGTAACCGAATAAGGAAAAGCGGTCGCCGATTGTTTTCGGCGGCGAAAAGTTTACATGTAGATTATGGTCAGTCCCGGGCGTCGGATGTTGATTTCGGCGACCCGGGATTGCCCATTCAGACCGGAGGAGTGTAGCTCAATTGGTAGAGCACCGGTCTCCAAAACCGGGGGTTGTGGGTTCGAGTCCCTCCTCTCCTGCCAATCTGGTTGATCTATGTGTAAAAGTCTTGTATACCGCCGGGTCATTCACCGGTTGAAGGATTTTTGAAGAATTATGGCAAAGGTAAACCCAGGAGCTTTTATCCGCCAGGTGCGGCAGGAAGCCTCGAAAGTCACATGGCCGACCCGCAAGGAGACGCTGGTGACGACGGGGATGGTGTTTGTCATGGTCTTTCTGGCGTCCATGTTCTTCTTCCTCGTTGATACCGGCATTCAGTTCGCCATCAAAACAATCATGTCACTGGGATCCTGATTACATGGCAAAACGTTGGTACATCATTCACGCCTATTCGGGCTTTGAGAAAAAAGTCGCTCAGTCCGTCAAGGAGCAGGCCATTATCAAGGGAATGGCGGACCTGTTCGAGGATGTTCTGGTGCCGGTTGAGGAAGTGGTTGAAGTACGCCGCGGCCAGAAGGTCAATGCGGAACGTAAATTCTTCCCCGGCTACGTGCTCGCCCATATGGAGATGAATGACGAGACATATCATCTTGTGAAGAATCTGCCAAAGGTGACAGGCTTCCTTGGGAACGGCAACAAACCGACGCCAATTTCCGAGAAGGAGGCGTTGGCGGTTCTCAACCAGGTGCAGGAAGGGATCGAACGGCCGAAGCCGTCAGTCACGTTCGAGCTGGGTGAGGAAGTGCGTGTCAGTGACGGTCCGTTCGCGACCTTCATGGGACAGGTGGAGGAAGTGGATGAGGAAAAGGCGAAGCTGAAAGTCTCGGTTTCCATTTTCGGGCGTTCCACTCCGGTTGAGCTCGACTATTCGCAAGTCGAGAAGAACTGAATATTCGAAATTTCCGCATGGTGCGGATCGTTGTGGGAGGCCGGCCATGGTCGTACCACAGCCCCTTAATATGAAGAGGGTTTAAAATGGCAAAGAAGATTAAAGGCTATATCAAGCTGCAGGTCCCGGCGGGACAGGCAAATCCATCCCCGCCCATCGGCCCGGCTTTGGGTCAGCAGGGTGTGAATATCATGGAATTCTGCAAGGCGTTCAATGCGTCGACAGGCAACATGGAAGGCGGCATGCCGATCCCGACCGTAATTACGGTTTATGCCGACCGTTCGTTCAGCTTTATCACCAAGACACCGCCGGCGTCTTATTTCCTGAAGAAGGCGGCCAACCTTAAAAAAGGCGGCAGCACGCCGCGCAAGGATGTTGCGGGCAAGGTGACGGTTGCGCAGGTGCGCGAAATTGCCGAAGCAAAGATGGTGGACCTGAACGCCAACGATATTGACGCGGCGATGAATATTATCAAAGGTTCCGCCCGGTCCATGGGCCTGGAAGTGGTGGAGTAGGATCATGGCAAAATTGACAAAAAGGCAAAAAGTCGCCGTTGACGTAATCGACCGCGAGAAGTTCTACGGGCTCGACGAAGCCGTTGAGCTCATCAAGGCGCACGCAAAGTCAAAATTCGATGAAACCGTCGAAATTGCGATGAACCTCGGTGTTGACCCCCGCCATGCGGACCAGATGGTTCGTGGTGTTATCCAGCTGCCGAACGGCACCGGTAAATCCGTCCGGGTTGCCGTGTTCGCCCGTGGCGACAAGGCGGATGAGGCAACGGCCGCGGGGGCTGACCTTGTTGGCGCGGAAGACCTGATGGAAAAAATCCAGGCAGGCGAGATGAATTTCGATCGCTGCATTGCAACGCCGGACATGATGGCGGTTGTCGGCCGTCTTGGTAAGGTGCTGGGCCCGCGCGGCCTGATGCCAAACCCGAAGCTGGGGACGGTAACGCCGAATGTGGCGGAAGCGGTCGCGGCAGCAAAAGGCGGGCAGGTTGAATTCCGGGCTGAAAAAACCGGGATTATCCATGCCGGTCTTGGCAAGTCCAGCTTCACCAAGGAAGCCCTGAGCGAGAACATCAAGGCTTTTGTTGATGCCGTTGCGAAATCCAAGCCAAGTGGCGCAAAAGGAACATTTATCAAGAAAATCGCCGTCAGTTCAACGATGGGCCCGGGCGTGAAGCTTGAAATCGGCGACGTAATCTAGCGCCGAGTACGAAATTTACCGCATTTCGGTGCGGTAAGTGTCGGGCTGGTTCGCCAGCCCGTCTGTCCAAGACTGCAGGTGTTCCCGAAAATGGTTATTTTCGGGAATTTAAAAGCAAACCGTTGCCTGCATAGACAGGGAAGCTACATAATTCGCTGCTTGTCAGCAATTCAGGTGGACCTGGGACAGTTTAACCGGACCCGACGCAAGTCAGGTTCAAATGTAAGCGGAATGTCTTGCGTATTTATGACATTCCAAACACTGGAGACGACGAGTGGACCGATCGCAAAAAGAAGCGGTGGTTGCCGAGCTAAACGGTGTCTTTAACGAGGCAGCTGTTGTTGTTGTCGCCGAATACAGTGGTCTCACTGTGGCGGAAATGACCGAGTTGCGCGTGAAGATGCTGGATGCCGGGGCCAGCTTCAAAGTGACCAAAAATCGGCTTGCGCGTCTCGCTCTTGACGGCACGGACTACAGTTCCCTGTCCGGTAAACTCAAAGGCCCTGTTGGTATCGCCTATTCAAGCGATCCGGTTGCGGCCCCGAAAGTTGCCATGGACTATGCAAAGGGAAATGAGAAGTTTGTCGTTATCGGGGGTGCCATGGGGGCAACGGTACTTGATTCGGACGGGATCAAGTCTCTTGCCAGCCTGCCATCACTTGATGAACTTCGTGGAAAACTGGTCGGGTTGCTTCAGGCCCCTGCGACGAAAATCGCAGGCATCCTTCAGGCTCCTGCCGGTCAGTTGGCCCGTGTCCTGTCGGCGAAAGCCGAACAGGGTTAGATGTAATAGCCAGTTAATATTAAACGAAACCAATAGGTTTACCTGAGGAGAATAGTACAATGGCCGATCTCGAAAAGATTGCCGAAGACCTTTCCAGCCTGACTGTGCTGGAAGCTGCAGACCTTGCAAAACTTCTGGAAGAAAAATGGGGCGTTTCTGCCGCAGCGCCTGTCGCTGTTGCCGCCGCCGCTGGTGGTGCAGGTGAAGCTGCTGCCGCTGAGGAAAAAGACGAATTTGACGTTATTCTTGCCGCTGTTGGTGAAAAGAAAATCAACGTCATTAAAGAGGTTCGTGCGATTACGGGCCTTGGTCTTAAGGAAGCAAAAGACCTCGTTGAAGGCGCACCCAAGGCCGTCAAGGAAGGCGTTGCAAAAGACGAAGCAGCCAAGATCAAAGAACAGCTTGAAGGCGCAGGCGCAACTGTTGAGCTTAAATAAGCGGTGCAGATGCAGCAACCTTCGGGTAGCTAAAATGGTAACGGGGAAGGCGGCTTTTGCTGCCTTCCCCGCAGCCGCTTTCTAAGCAGGCAAGCGGTAATCCGGCGGGATTTTAAAAGCGCGGCTTTTCCGGTAGTCCGCAAACCGGAGGAAATTTTGCCGGAGACTCTCCCGCTTTTGCCTGTTTCAGGGCGAATTTGGGAAATTTCGGTAGGCAGCCCTTCTGATAAGGGTTGTTTTTTAGTTGGCCAATAAACATACGGGGATTTGGCATGGGCATATTGCAGTCGTTCACCGGTCGCAAGCGCGTTCGTAAAAACTTTGGAAGTATCGAGGCGGCCACCGAGATGCCGAACTTGATTGAGGTTCAGAAAACCTCGTACGATGCGTTTCTGATGAAGGAGACGCCGCCAGATGCGCGTGGCGATGAAGGTCTTCAATCCGTTTTCAAATCCGTTTTTCCGATCAAGGACTTTGCCGATACGGCAAGTCTTGAATTCGTTTCCTACGAGTTTGAAACCCCGAAATATGACGAGGAAGAGTGTCAGCAACGCGGCATGACCTTTGGTGCACCGCTGAAAGCGACGCTGCGCCTGATCGTGTTCGAGATGGATCCCGATACGGAAGCGAAATCCGTCCTCGATATCAAGGAACAGAGCGTCTATATGGGCGATATGCCCCTGATGACCGACAAGGGTACTTTCATCATTAACGGCACCGAGCGGGTGATCGTTTCACAGATGCACCGTAGCCCGGGTGTCTTTTTTGACCATGACAGGGGCAAGACCCATGCGAGCGGCAAGCTTTTGTTCGCGGCACGCGTGATCCCCTATCGCGGTTCCTGGCTCGATTTCGAATTTGATGCGAAAGACATCGTGCATGTTCGCATCGACCGTCGCCGCAAACTGCCCGTCACGGCACTTCTGCAGGCTCTCGACATGAGCCATGAGGATATTCTCGACTACTTCTACGACCGCGTGGATTACAAGCTTGAGAAAAAGGGCTGGCGCACCTCGTTTAATGTGGAGCGTGTCCGCGGCAGCCGCCTGATCCGTGATCTTGTCGACGCAGACACCCAGAAAGTTGTTGCCGAAGCCGGCACGAAAATCACCCAGCGGCTTGCAAAAAAGCTGATGGATGAGGGCCTGAAAGACATGCTGGTCGGGCATCTTGATCTGGTGGGTCGCTATATTGCGGAAGACCTGATCAATGAGAAAACCGGTGAAGTCCTGGTTGAGGCCGGGGAAGAGCTTACGGAAGCCTTGATTGATCAGCTTGAGGCCTCCGGCTTCAAGAAAATTCCGACGCTCGACATCGATAATGTGAATGTCGGTCCCTACATCCGTAACACGCTGGCTGTTGACAAGAGCAGTTCCCGCGATCAGGGATTGATCGACATCTACCGCGTCATGCGGCCGGGTGAGCCGCCAACCGAGGAAACGGCGGAAGCGCTCTTCAAAGGCCTGTTCTTCGATTCCGAGCGGTATGACCTTTCGGCCGTTGGCCGGGTGAAAATGAACCTGCGTCTTGATCTTGACGTAGAGGATACGGTTCGTGTCCTGCGCAAGGAAGACATTCTCGAAGTCGTTAAAACCCTTGTCCGTCTCAAGGACGGTCACGGCGAAACGGACGATATCGACAACCTCGGTAACCGCCGGGTTCGCTCCGTCGGTGAATTGATGGAGAACCAGTATCGCATTGGCCTGCTGCGTATGGAGCGCGCCATTCGCGAGCGGATGAGCTCGGTCGAGATTGATACGGTCATGCCGCATGACCTGATCAATGCGAAACCGGCTGCCGCTGCCGTGCGGGAATTTTTCGGCTCCAGCCAGCTGAGCCAGTTCATGGATCAGACAAATCCGCTGTCGGAAATTACGCACAAGCGCCGTCTTTCCGCGCTCGGACCGGGTGGTCTGACCCGGGAACGCGCTGGTTTCGAGGTGCGGGACGTGCATCCGACCCATTATGGACGTATCTGCCCGATTGAAACACCGGAAGGCCCGAACATCGGGCTGATCAACTCGCTTGCGACTTTCGCACGTGTAAACAAGTACGGCTTTATCGAAAGCCCGTATCAGCGCGTCGAAAATGGCAAGCTGACCGGGGATGTCAAGTATCTCTCGGCGATGGAAGAAAGCAAGCACACCATCTCCCAGGCCAACGCGGCGCTGGATGAAAATGGTATGTTCACCGAAGATTTCGTGCGGTGCCGGGCGCAGGGCGAATATGTCGTCGCCAAGCCGGAAGATGTCACTTATATCGACGTATCACCGAAACAGCTGGTGTCGGTCGGGGCGGCGCTTATTCCGTTCCTGGAAAATGACGATGCGAACCGCGCGCTTATGGGGTCGAACATGCAACGTCAGGCCGTACCGCTTTTGCGGGCGGAAGCTCCGTTTGTCGGCACCGGTATGGAAGAGCGGGTCGCCCGCGATTCCGGCGTTGCAACAACGGCGAAACGGTCCGGTGTCATCGACCAGGTTGATGCCACCCGCATCGTGATCCGCGCAACGGACGAGCAGGATCTCAGCAAGTCCGGCGTTGATATCTATAACCTGATGAAGTTCCAGCGTTCCAACCAGAACACCTGCATTACCCAGCGTCCGCTGGTTAAGGTCGGCGATATGGTTGAAGCCGGGGACATCATCTGCGATGGTCCGTCAACGGATCTGGGTGAGTTGGCGCTCGGGCGGAATGTGCTGGTCGCCTTCATGCCGTGGAATGGCTACAACTTCGAGGATTCCATCCTGATCTCCGAACGGATCGTGAAGGATGACGTCTTCACCTCGATCCATATCGAGGAGTTCGAGGTGATGGCCCGGGATACGAAACTCGGTCCGGAAGAAATCACCCGTGATATTCCAAACGTCGGTGAAGAGGGGCTTAAAAATCTCGACGAAGCCGGTATCGTCTATGTCGGTGCGGAAATTCACCCGGGCGATATTCTCGTCGGCAAGATCACGCCCAAGGGCGAGAGCCCGATGACGCCGGAAGAAAAGCTCCTGCGCGCCATCTTCGGCGAGAAGGCATCTGACGTTCGCGATACCTCCCTGCGCCTGCCGCCGGGGGTTGCGGGGACTGTGGTCGAAGTGCGTGTCTTCAACCGTCATGGCGTTGAGAAGGATGAGCGCGCGCTTGCCATCGAACGCGACGAGATTGAGCATCTCGCAAAAGACCGCGACGACGAAAAAGCCATTCTGGAGCGGACAATTTACGATCGCCTCAAAGGGCTGCTTGTCGGAGAGAAAGTCGCCTCCGGCCCAAGTGAATTCAAGGCCGACGAGGAAATCAAGTCCGAGAAGCTGCTGGATCTGCATCCGGGCGTCTGGTGGCAGATCAGCGTCAAGAATGACGAGGCGATGGAGAAAATCGAGCAGCTCAAGAAGCAGTATGATGAGGCCATCGGCGGACTTCGTGCGCGCTTCGAGAACAAGGTCGATAAGTTGCAGCGTGGTGACGAGCTGCCGCCGGGAGTGATGAAGATGGTAAAAGTCTTCGTTGCTGTGAAGCGGAAGCTGCAGCCGGGCGACAAGATGGCCGGCCGTCATGGTAACAAGGGTGTTATCTCCCGGATTCTGCCGGAAGAGGACATGCCCTATCTTGAGGATGGCAAACCGGTTGATATCGTGCTGAATCCGCTTGGCGTGCCGTCGCGTATGAATGTCGGTCAGATTCTGGAAACGCATCTGGGCTGGGCCAGCCATGGTATCGGCACACAGGTTACCGAAATCATGAACCGTATCCGTCATGGCTCAAGTGACCTTGAACCCCTGAAGGCGAAGCTGAAAGAGGTTTACGGCGACGAAGAGTATGAGGAAAAAATCTCCGGCATGTCCGATGAGCAGTTCCTCGAACTCGGTGGCAACCTGCGCAACGGCGTGCCTATGGCAACGCCGGTATTCGATGGCGCCAAGGAGGAGGATATCAATCGTCTTCTGGAAATTGCCGGTCTCGATACCTCCGGTCAGGTCACCCTGATCGACGGCCGGACGGGCGAGACATTTGATCGCAAGGTGACTGTGGGCTATATCTACATGTTGAAGCTGCATCATCTGGTTGACGACAAGATCCATGCACGGTCGATTGGACCCTACAGTCTCGTGACCCAGCAGCCGCTGGGTGGTAAGGCGCAGTTTGGCGGACAGCGTTTCGGGGAGATGGAGGTCTGGGCACTGCAGGCCTATGGTGCCGCCTACACCCTGCAGGAAATGCTGACGGTCAAATCCGATGACGTGGCAGGCCGGACAAAGGTCTATGAAGCCATTGTTCGCGGTGACGATACGTTTGAAGCCGGTATTCCGGAAAGCTTCAACGTCCTGGTCAAGGAAATGCGGTCCTTGTGCCTGAATGTGGAGCTTTCGCAGATCGGCTACTGATCCAATGGTCCCGGCCTGCGCCGGGACCTGTTGGAGCGTTGGTCACAGACAGTTATTTTTTAGGCCGCAATATATGCGCCTCCCGGGGACCCCGGGTTTAAAAGGAGAGATGGTCCATGAATGAGTTGATGAACCTATTTGGTCAGCCACAGGGCACTCAGGCTTTTGATGAAATCCGAATTTCGATTGCGTCACCGGAGCGGATCCGGTCGTGGTCCTTTGGTGAGATCAAGAAGCCCGAAACCATCAATTACCGTACTTTCAAGCCGGAAAAAGACGGCCTTTTCTGTGCGCGGATCTTTGGTCCGATCAAGGATTACGAATGCCTTTGCGGTAAATACAAGCGCATGAAGTATCGCGGGATCACCTGTGAGAAATGCGGTGTCGAGGTCACGCTTTCAAAGGTGCGCCGCGAGCGCATGGCACATATCGAGCTGGCATCACCGGTCGCGCATATCTGGTTCCTGAAATCGCTTCCCTCCCGTATCGGCCTTCTGCTCGACATGACCCTGAAGGACCTGGAACGGATTCTTTATTTCGAAAATTACGTCGTTGTTGAGCCGGGCCTGTCACCGCTCAAGCAGTTCCAGCTGCTGAGCGAGGAAGAGTATCTGGATGCGCAGGACGAATATGGTGAGGACGCCTTCACCGCCAGTATCGGCGCCGAAGCTATCCGCGATATACTCTCCGCCCTTGATCTGGAAACCATCCGCGATGAAATCCGTGAGGAAATGGCGACGACAACGTCGGAAGCCAAGCCACGCAAACTCGCAAAGCGGCTCAAGATTATCGAAGCCTTCATGGAATCCGGTAACCGGCCGGAATGGATGATCCTTCAGGTTATCCCGGTTATCCCGCCGGAATTGCGCCCGCTTGTGCCGCTCGATGGTGGCCGGTTCGCGACCTCTGACCTCAACGATCTGTATCGCCGGGTGATCAACCGGAACAACCGACTGAAACGCCTGATCGAACTGCGCGCGCCGGACATCATTGTCCGCAACGAAAAGCGCATGCTTCAGGAATCCGTTGATGCGCTGTTTGATAACGGTCGTCGTGGTCGTGTGATTACAGGCGCCAACAAGCGTCCGCTGAAATCCCTTTCCGATATGCTGAAAGGCAAGCAGGGCCGATTCCGCCAGAACCTGCTCGGTAAGCGCGTTGACTATTCCGGCCGTTCGGTAATTGTGGTCGGGCCGGAGCTCAAGCTCCATCAATGCGGATTGCCGAAGAAGATGGCGCTGGAGCTGTTCAAGCCCTTTATCTATGCCAAGCTCGAACTCAAGGGCATGGCGGCAACCGTCAAGATGGCGAAGAAGCTGGTCGAGAAGGAGCGCCCGGAAGTCTGGGATATTCTCGAAGAAGTCATTCGCGAGCATCCCGTGTTGCTTAACCGCGCGCCAACGCTTCACCGTCTGGGTATCCAGGCGTTTGAGCCGGTCCTCATCGAGGGCAAGGCCATCCAGCTACATCCGCTCGTCTGTACGGCGTTTAACGCCGACTTTGACGGGGACCAGATGGCTGTTCATGTGCCACTTTCACTGGAAGCGCAGCTGGAAGCCCGGGTTCTCATGATGTCAACGAACAATATCCTGAGCCCCGCAAGCGGCAAGCCGATTATCGTGCCGAGTCAGGACATTGTTCTGGGTATTTATTACCTCACCATGGATATCGCCAATGAACCGGGCGAGGGGATGGTGATTGCCGACGTCGCTGAAGCCCAACATGCCATCGACAATAAAGTCCTGACCTTGCACAGCAAGATCAAGACCCGGATCACGGTTATTCAGGAAGATGGGACAAAAGTCCGCAAGCTTGTCGAGACGACACCGGGCCGGATGCTGATTGAGGAAATTCTGCCGAAGAATGCAAAAATCAGCTTTGACCTGATCAACCGTCTTCTGACGAAGAAAGAAATTACGCAGGTTATTGACGAGGTTTACCGCCATTGCGGCCAGAAAGAGACGGTTATCTTTGCGGATCGGATCATGGGTCTCGGTTTTGCCCATGCCTGCCGCGCCGGTATCTCCTTCGGTAAGGATGACATGCGCATCCCGGAATCGAAAGACAAGCTGGTCGAGGATACGCGTAAACTCGCCGAGGAATATGAGCGGCAGTATTACGATGGTCTGATCACGCAGGGTGAGAAGTACAACAAGGTCATCGATGCCTGGTCCCAATGTACAGACCGGGTTGCGGACGAGATGATGAAAGTCATCGAGGCCGTGGAAATGGATGAGAACAACCGTCAGGTTGGCATTAACTCTATTTACATGATGGCAAACTCCGGTGCGCGTGGCTCCGCGGCGCAGATGAAGCAGCTTGCCGGGATGCGCGGCCTGATGGCCAAGCCATCCGGTGAGATTATCGAAACGCCCATTATCTCCAACTTCAAGGAGGGTTTGAGCGTTCTGGAATATTTCAACTCCACCCATGGCGCGCGTAAGGGCCTTGCGGACACCGCGCTCAAGACCGCGAACTCCGGTTACCTGACACGTCGTCTGGTTGACGTTGCCCAGGACTGCGTCGTCATTGTCGAGGATTGTGGCACCGAGAAAGGTGTCACCGTTCGCGAAGTGGTCGAGGGCAGCGATATCATCGCGACCTTGAGCGATCGACTGCTGGGCCGGACGGCGGCAGTCGATGTCGTCAATCCGACAACCGGTGAAGTCATTGTGGCGGGCGGTGAGATGTTTGACGAGGCAAGCTCGCTTCTTGCGGAAACCTCCGGTGTTGAGCAAGTTCTGATCCGGTCGGTTCTGACTTGTGAAACCAAGGGCGGCATCTGCGGAAAATGCTACGGTCGTGACCTTGCGCGCGGAACACCCGTCAATATCGGTGAGGCCGTTGGCGTTATTGCGGCACAGTCCATCGGTGAGCCGGGAACCCAGCTGACCATGCGGACGTTCCATATCGGTGGTACGGCTCAGGTCGCGGAAGTTTCCTCCATCGATGCGTCGCATGACGGTACGATCAGACTTGAAAACCGTAACGTTGTTGTCAACAGCAGCGGCAATCCGATCGTGATGGGCCGGAATTCCGAACTGGTTCTGGTTGATAACAATAACCGGGAACGGGCGCGTCACCGCGTTGCCTATGGTACGCGATTGCTGGTTGACGAGGGATCGAAAGTCAAGAAGGGCGAAAAACTCGCCCAGTGGGATCCATTCACCACGCCGGTTATCACGGAGCTTGAAGGGACGGTCAGCTATAAGGACTTGGTCGGCGGTGTTTCCATGGCGGAACAGGTTGATGAGGCCACAGGTATCGCCCGGAAAATCGTTGTTGACTGGAAAGCACAGCCGAAGGGCAGTGATTTGCGGCCGCGTATTACCCTGCGCGGAACCGACGGGGAGCTTCTGACCCTTCCAAGCGGTCATGAGGCGCGTTATTTCCTGCCGGTGGATGCTATCCTGTCGGTTGAGGATGGTGCGGACGTTCAGGCCGGTGACGTGCTGGCCCGTATTCCGCGCGAAGGCTCCAAGACGAAGGATATTACAGGTGGTCTGCCCCGGGTGGCCGAGCTTTTCGAAGCCCGTCGTCCGAAGGATCATGCAATTATCGCCGAGGCTGACGGCTTCATCGAATTCGGCAAGGATTACAAATCCAAGCGCCGCGTTTCGATCCGGCCGGAAGAAGAGGGTGCGGAGCCGGTTGAGTATCTCATTCCCAAAGGCAAGCATCTTTCTGTCAATGAGGGTGATTATATTCGTACCGGCGATTACCTCCTCGATGGTAATCCGGCACCGCATGATATCCTGAAGGTTCTGGGTGTAGAGGCGCTCGCCAACTTCCTGATCAACGAAATTCAGGATGTCTATCGTCTGCAGGGCGTGAAGATCAACGACAAGCATATTGAAGTGATCTGTCGTCAGATGCTGCAGAAGGTGGAGATTGAGAAACAAGGCGAAAGCTCCTTCCTGCTCGGTGAGCAAATCGACCGTGAAGAGTTCGCCGCGCAGAATGAAAAGCTGGTCAAGGCGGGCAAAGCGCCAGCGGAAGCCAGCCCGATCCTGCTTGGTATTACGAAAGCCAGCCTGCAGACCAACTCCTTTATCTCGGCCGCGTCCTTCCAGGAAACGACCCGGGTTCTGACGGAGGCGTCGGTCGCCGGCAAGAAGGATACGCTGCTGGGCCTCAAGGAGAATGTCATTGTTGGACGTCTGATCCCGGCAGGAACCGGATCGCAGATGAACCGCTTGAAACTGATGGCGGCGAAACGTGATCGGGAAATCCAGGAAAATGCGGAAGCAGCCATTGACAAGCTGGAGTCCGAAGGGAAAGAAGAAACATTCGCCGCGAAATAGCGGGCGAAGAATCAGCCATCTGCTCCGCTGGAATTGCGGCGGACAGCATGAATTTCGAGGCGGCGCCTGAAGTCGGGCGCCGCCTTTTTTAATATTGTGAGGCAGCCATTGGGCCGCAGGGATGCTAATTTCATTGCAGCGGCCTGAAATTGTGTTGAATTGGTCAAAAAAGCGGGAGTGGAGAGAGCCAGAGCGGATAGTTTGAGAGATTAACAAAAAGGCAATCTTTTATGCTTGACTGTACCGGACCTCACCCATATATTGCGCGCTCCTGACAGCAGTCGTGTACTTCATTTTCCGTGTGTCGTCGGGATTTTTTTAAAAACACACGTGTCAAGTCTATTCGGGTGGACGCAAAAAACCTGACCGCGAGCAGAGCCGCAGCTGCACGCGGCTGTTCTGTTTGCGGCAACGCATGATAGGAAGAAGAATGCCGACTATTAATCAGCTGATTAGAAACCCCCGCAAGGCGCCGGTTTCGCGCAATAAAGTGCCCGCCATGGAGGCGTGCCCGCAAAAGCGTGGTGTTTGCACAAGAGTTTATACGACGACTCCGAAGAAGCCGAACTCAGCATTGCGGAAAGTTGCCCGTGTTCGCCTGACCAATGGCTTTGAAGTCACAAGCTACATCCCTGGTGAGGGCCATAACCTTCAGGAGCATTCGGTTGTCCTGATCCGTGGTGGTCGTGTCAAGGACTTGCCGGGTGTTCGTTATCATATCATTCGTGGTGTGCTGGATACGCAAGGCATTGCGGATCGCCGTCAGCGTCGTTCCAAATACGGCGCGAAGAAGCCGAAATAAGGGAATTATCGAATGTCACGTCGTCACGCAGCTGAAAAGCGCCAAGTCCTCCCTGATGCAAAATATGGGGATGTTGTTCTGACCAAGTTCATGAACTCCCTCATGTTTGACGGGAAAAAGTCCACTGCCGAAGGCATCGTTTATGGTGCTTTTGAAATTATTGAGAAGAAAACCGGCTCCAGCGCGGTAGAGGTCTTCCACGAAGCTCTCGACAAGATCAAGCCGGACCTTGAGGTACGCTCCCGCCGTGTTGGTGGCGCCACTTACCAGGTGCCGGTTGAGGTTCGTTCCGAGCGAGGGCAGGCTCTCGCTATCCGTTGGTTGATTTCCAGCGCTCGCAAGCGCTCTGAAGTGACAATGGTGGACCGCCTTTCCGGTGAAATTCTCGATGCTTCGAACGAGCGCGGTGGCGCCGTGAAGAAGCGCGAAGACACCCACAAGATGGCAGACGCAAACCGTGCATTTGCTCATTATCGCTGGTAATCGAAACATATACGCAAGCTTGATCTAGGATTTCAGACATGGCACGCAAAACGCCGATCGAAAGATACCGCAACATTGGGATTATGGCCCATATTGACGCGGGCAAGACAACGACCACGGAACGTATCCTGTACTACACAGGTGTGTCTCACAAGATTGGTGAGGTGCATGATGGTGCGGCGACGATGGACTGGATGGAGCAGGAGCAGGAACGCGGTATTACTATTACTTCGGCTGCAACGACCTGTTTCTGGAAAGATCACCGCATCAACATCATCGATACACCTGGTCATGTTGACTTCACGATTGAAGTGGAGCGTTCCCTGCGCGTTCTTGACGGCGCGGTAGCTGTATTTGACGGTGTTGCCGGCGTTGAGCCGCAGTCAGAAACTGTCTGGCGTCAGGCCGATAAATACCATGTGCCGCGGATGTGCTTCGTCAACAAGATGGACCGTACCGGCGCCGACTTTTACCGTTGCGTTGAAATGTTCAAGACCCGCCTTGGCGCGAAACCGCTTGTTCTTCAGCTTCCGATTGGTTCCGAAGCCGATTTTGAAGGCGTCATTGATCTGGTCAAGATGAAGGAAATCGTCTGGAACGGCGAAGAGATGGGGGCTTCCTTTGAATATCGTGATATTCGCCCGGAGTATGCAGACAAGGCGGCTGAATATCGCATAGCCATGCTGGAAACCGCAATTGAGTCCGATGAAGCTGTTCTGGAAGCCTATCTGGAAGGCGAAGAGCCTGATGAAGATACGCTTCGCCGTTGTATTCGGAAGGGTACGCTGGCCGCAACTTTTGTCCCGGTCCTGACCGGGACGGCCTTCAAGAACAAGGGTGTGCAGCCGCTGCTTGACGCCGTCATCGAATTCATGCCGTCACCGACCGATATCGGCGGAACGCATGGTATCGATGTCAAGACGGAAGAGGATATAGAGCGTCTTCCCTCTGATGCGGAACCTTTTGCCGGCCTCGCCTTCAAGGTGATGACGGATCCGTTCGTTGGGTCGCTGACGTTCGTCCGGGTTTATTCCGGCGTGCTTGAAGCGGGAACGCAGACGCTGAACTCGGTGAAGAACAGCCGGGAGCGCGTTGGCCGTATGCTTCAGATGCATGCAAACAGCCGGGAAGACGTGAAAGAGGCGCGGGCGGGTGACATTGTTGCTATCGCTGGCCTCAAAGACACGACGACAGGTGATACACTTTGTGATTCGGCCAAGCCGGTCATTCTGGAGCGGATGGAATTCCCTGAGCCGGTGATCGAGATTGCCGTTGAGCCGAAGACCAAAACCGACCAGGAAAAAATGGGTGTTGCCCTTAATCGTCTCGCGAAGGAGGATCCGTCTTTCCGCGTGACGTCCGACCATGAAAGCGGCCAGACGATCATCAAGGGGATGGGCGAGCTTCATCTGGATATCATCGTTGACCGCATGAAGCGCGAATTCGGTGTTGAGGCCAATGTCGGCGCGCCGCAGGTGGCGTATCGCGAAAGCATCACCAAGCTGGCCGAGCTTGATTACACGCATAAGAAACAGTCCGGTGGTTCGGGTCAGTTCGCTCGCATCAAGCTTGTCGTGCAGCCGGGTGAGCCGGGGGGCGGATTTACCTTCAGCGATACAATCACGGGCGGCTCGGTTCCGAAGGAATATATCCCGGGTGTCGAAAAGGGCGTCAAGGATATTATCGAGACGGGTGTGCTGGCAGGGTTCCCGCTGATTGACGTTGATGTCAAGCTGGTTGACGGTGCCTTCCATGATGTTGACAGCTCGGTCATGGCTTTTGAAATTGCCGGTCGTGCCGCGATGCGTGAAGTTGCCCGCAGCGCTGGCCTCCGTCTGCTGGAGCCGATGATGAAGGTCGAGATTGTCACGCCGGACGAATATATCGGCGATGTGATGGGAGACCTGAACAGCCGCCGCGGTCAGGTGACCGGTACGGAACCGCGCGGTGTCGCGCAAGTTGTCAACGCTATGGTGCCGCTGGCCAACATGTTTGGCTATGTGAATAACCTGCGCTCCCAGACGCAAGGGCGCGCAACCTTTTCCATGGTGTTTGACCATTATGAACCAGTGCCACAACACGTTTCAGATGAAGTTCTGGCGAAATTGGCGTAACGCAATAAGCTGAGGCAGCCGGAAATAACGGAGAGATAAAATGGCTAAAGAGAAATTTGATCGTAGTAAGCCGCATGTTAATATTGGGACGATTGGTCATGTTGACCATGGGAAGACGACGCTGACGGCGGCGATTACGAAGGTATTGTCGGAAGCGAGCGGCGGCAAGTCGTTTGCGTTTGACGAGATTGACAAGGCGCCGGAAGAGAAGGCGCGTGGGATCACGATTTCGACGGCGCATGTTGAGTATGAGACGGCGGCCCGTCACTATGCGCATGTGGACTGCCCGGGCCATGCGGACTATGTGAAGAACATGATCACGGGTGCGGCGCAGATGGACGGGGCGATCCTGGTTGTTTCTGCGAACGACGGCCCGATGCCACAGACACGGGAGCATATCCTTCTGGCCCGCCAGGTTGGTGTTCCGGCGCTTGTTGTGTTCATGAACAAGGTTGACCTTGTGGATGACGAGGAGCTGATCGAGCTTGTGGAGATGGAGATCCGCGAGCTTTTGAGCGAGTATGATTTCCCGGGCGATGATATTCCGATTGTTGGCGGTTCGGCGCTTGCGGCGCTGGAAGGCCGGGATGATGCGATTGGCAAGGAAGCGATCCTGAAGCTGATGGCGGCGGTTGATGAATCGATCCCGCAGCCGAAGCGCGAGATTGACAAGCCGTTCCTGATGCCGATCGAGGATGTGTTCTCGATTTCCGGCCGTGGTACGGTTGTGACGGGTCGTGTTGAGAGCGGTGTTGTCAAGGTTGGCGAGGAAGTCGAGATTGTCGGCATCCGTCCGACGACGAAGACGATCTGCACGGGCGTTGAGATGTTCCGCAAGCTTCTGGACCAGGGCCAGGCGGGCGACAATGTGGGTGTCCTGCTGCGCGGGACGAAGCGTGAGGATGTTGAGCGCGGCCAGGTTCTGGCGCATCCGAAGTCGATCACGCCGCATACGAAGTTCAAGGCGGAAGCCTATATCCTGACGAAGGATGAGGGCGGACGTCATACGCCGTTCTTTACGAACTACCGTCCGCAGTTCTACTTCCGGACAACGGACGTGACGGGTGTCGTGACGCTTCCGTCGGGAACGGAGATGGTGATGCCGGGTGACAATGTGACGATGGATGTCGAGCTGATCGCGCCGATCGCCATGGATGAGGGTCTGCGCTTCGCCATCCGCGAAGGCGGACGTACCGTCGGCGCCGGCGTCGTCGCAAGCGTAACCGAATAAGTTAATTCTGGCAGCCCTCCGGGGCTGCCTTGTTTCTCTTCTGGAGTGACCAGAGTAATGGAAAACCAAAATATCCGCATCCGCCTGAAAGCGTATGATCATCGTGTTCTCGATGCTTCGACAGGTGAAATTGTTAATACGGCCAAGCGTACAGGCGCGCAGGTTCGTGGCCCAATTCCGCTGCCGACGCATATTGACAAATATACGGTCCTTCGTGGTCCGCATATCGACAAGAAGTCACGGGAACAGTTTGAAATCCGGACCCACAAGCGGCTTCTGGACATCGTTGAACCGACGCCGCAGACGGTGGACGCGCTCATGAAACTGGACCTCGCCGCGGGTGTCGACGTGTCCATCAAGTTGTTAGGGTGATCGAAATGCGTAGTGGATTGATCGCAAAGAAACTGGGTATGACCCGGGTTTTCGCGGAAGACGGGACCCATATTCCGGTAACCGTTCTGGCCGTCGATAACTGCCAGGTTGTTGCTCACCGGACGGCTGACCATCATGGTTATAACGCCATGCAGCTCGGTGTCGGCAAGGCCAAGGTCAAGAATGTGACCAAGGCGATGCGCGGGCATTTTGCAAAGGCCGAGGTTGAGCCGAAAATGAAGCTGGCGGAATTCCGGGTTCAGGACGACGCCTTCGTTGATGTCGGCGCAGAACTGACAGCGGATCACTTCGTTGCCGACCAGTTCGTTGACGTTGTCGGGACCAGCATCGGTAAAGGCTTCGCCGGTGCCATGAAGCGGCATAATTTCGGCGGTATGCGCGCCTCTCACGGTGTGTCGGTTTCCCATCGGGCTCATGGCTCCACCGGTCAGTGTCAGGATCCGGGCAAGGTCTTCAAGGGTAAGAAGATGGCCGGTCACATGGGTGCGGCGCGGGTAACAACGCAGAATTTGAAGGTGGTCTCGACAGACAAGGATCGCGGACTTGTGCTTTTGAGGGGCGCGGTGCCCGGCTCCAAGGGGGCATGGGTATTTATCGCCGATGCGGTTAAGAAAGCGCGTCCTGATAATGCGCCATATCCGGCTGCTTTTGTCGGAAAAGGCGGATCTGAGGCTCCGGCCGAAGATGTCGCGGCGGATACACCTGTCGAAGAAACCTCCGCTGCTGATACAGCGACGGAAGAGTAAAGGACGGCTGAGATGAAGGTAAATGTAATCAACCTCGATAACAAGAAGGCCGGCGATATCGAGCTTGCCGATGAGGTTTTCGGCTTGGTGCCGCGTGCAGATCTTCTGCAGCGTATGGTGCGCTACCAGTTGGCGGCCCGCCGGGCTGGCACACACAAGGTCAAGGGTGTCGCCGAAGTTTCCGGCACCGGCCAGAAGCCGTTCAAGCAGAAAGGCACGGGCCGTGCCCGTCAGGGCCAGAAACGTGCCCCGCATCAGCGTGGTGGTGGCGTCGCTCATGGTCCGGTCGTTCGCAGCCATGCGCATGACCTGCCGAAAAAGGTTCGCAAGCTGGCGCTCAAAACCGCGCTCTCAACCAAGCAGGCTGAAGGCAAGTTGATCGTTGTGGATGAGCTGAAAGCCAAGGACGTTAAGACCAAGGTGATGGCCGGCAAATTCAAGGCCCTTGGCTGGGC
>JBBDJF010000128.1:0-10078 GCA_040880045.1 Sneathiella sp. | reverse complement strand
GCCTCCGTTACAAATCGGTAGAAGCCAGTCTGAACGCATCTGAACGTCGTCATTCATGACTTTAAGCGCATCATAGTTGAAGGTGAGGTTTTTCGCATCCTGCCCCTTGGAACACCAGATCAGAGTTTCATGGGCATTGGTAAAACGGGTGCCGCGAAAATTTGGCATCGGGTTCGTTTTACGCCAGATGACGTCATTCAGAACCCAGAAGCCGAGATCCTGTAAACTTGCACCAACACGGAAAATATTGTGATAGGAACCGATTACCCAGAGGGTGCCGTTGTCCTTCAATACCCGCTTTGCGGCGGCAAGCCAGTCTTTCGTAAAACGATCATAAACCTCGAAACTTTCAAACTGATCCCAGTCATCGGTGACGGCATCGACGAAGCTATCATCGGGACGGCGCAACTCGCCGGAAAGCTGCATGTTATAGGGCGGGTCAGCAAAAATCATATCCACGGATTTTTCAGGCAGGCTGTTCATCAGTTCGATGCAGTCGCCTAGCAAAATCCGGTCAAGCGGGAGACTCTGTTTTTTGGTCATGTGAATTATTCTGTTATTAACATTGCCGATATAGTGATTCGGGCGATTCGCTGCGTCAATATTTTTTGTTGAATCAGTATGTTAGAGAATAATTCTGAACTTTCGCTTAATCACATGTGATAAGAGCGCGAATTGGCGCGAAGCTTCGCCTATGTTGTGGTGTCACGCCAAAATCGCGCAATCCCTTGCGATGTTCCGCTGTACCGTATCCGGCGTTTGTCTCCCAACTGTAGTATGGAAACTCCGCTGCGAGGGTGCACATTTTCCGGTCCCGTGTCACTTTTGCCACTATCGACGCCGCCGCGATGGAAAGAGACAGGCTATCTCCTTTGACAATCAGACGAGTGGAAATGCCGAGATTTGGGTCGCGATTTCCGTCCACCAATGCAATATCGGGAGGGCAGGGCAGGGCTGCAACAGCGCGCCTCATAGCCAGCAAGCTTGCCTGCAGAATATTAAGGCTATCAACCTCAATGACGCTCGACTCCCCGATTCCCACCGACGATGACGCCAGTATTTTCTCGTAGAGTGACTCTCGTCTCTCTTTGGGCAGTTTCTTACTGTCCTGAATTCCGTCGGGGATATTGGCTGGGTCAAGGATGACAGCGGCCGCAACAACGGGCCCGGCGAAAGGGCCCCGACCAACCTCATCAATCCCGGCAATAAGCCCCGTTTCCAGCGTTTCGAAGGATAAATCAGGAAGTGTCGGTGCGGGCTTTTTCATGTGTATCCAATAGCACAGGCAATATACTAAAATAAACTCATTTGTCGGCGGTCGCGTCCCGGCTTGATAAACAGGTCTGTCGCGAGGTCATACTTGCTGCCTGAAAACCCGAGTTGCCGACAGGCAAGATGAAACCGCTTGTTTATAAGCGCCGCATAAGGCCCGGTTCCTACCATACGGGTACCGAATTCCGGATCATAATCCTTGCCCTCACGGGTGGAGCGGACAAGTTTCATCACTTTTGACGCCCGGTCCGGAAAATGCTCCACAAGCCAGCTTTCAAACAGGCTTGCTACCTCTCGCGGCAACCGAAGTAATAGATAAATGGCACTTTCGGCACCTTTGTCGCGAGCGGCAGAGAGGATCTGTTCCAGCTCCTGATCATTTAACCCCGGAATAACGGGAGAGGCCTGAACCAGCGTTCGAATGCCCGCATTACTCAAAGCCTGTATTGCCTTAAGGCGTTTATGCGGGGCGCTCGCTCTTGGTTCCATAACATGGGACAGCCGGTTATCGAGTGTCGTGACGGAGATGCCGATTGAAACAAGATTGTCCTTCGCCATTGGCGCCAGAATATCGAGATCCCGCAACACCAGATCGGATTTGGTCGTGATGGTAAAGGGATGGCGAACCTCCGCCAGAAACTCAATAATCCTCCGCGTTATCTCAAGGTTTTTCTCAATTGGCTGATAGGGGTCTGTATTGGTGCCAAGTGCGATCGGACGGCATCTATATGCAGGGCGTGAAATTTCGGCGGCCAGCAATTCAGCCGCATTTGGCTTGGCAAAGAGCCTGGTTTCGAAATCGAGACCTGCGGAAAGGTTCATATAGGCATGGCTTGGCCGTGCGTAACAATAAATGCAGCCATGTTCACAACCGCGATAGGCATTCACGGATTGATCAAAGGGAAGGTCTGGCGATGTATTCTTGCTGATGATGGATTTGGGATGTTCCAGCGTTACAGTCGTTCTGAGCCTGTTTGTATCATGCTCTGTGACTGACGAATTCCAGCCATCGTCAATAAAGTTCCTTTCTTCCGATTCAAAACGGCTGTCCGGATTGGCGGTTGCGCCGCGCCCGCGCCGCTGTTTTTTGTTGAAAGGTATGACCTGATCGCCCTGCATCATTCCATAATAGCAGCGCTAAAAGAACAAAACAAGAACATATTTTATGTTAATTTGCAACGGAATCCCGGCGCACTAACGTTGAATGAATAGAAGGCAGCATGGGGAGGATAAGAAAATGTGGAAAATCAGCTATCTTTTATTAGGCACAATCCTGCTGGGCAACCTCTTTCCAGGACAGGCAGAAGCGCGAGAAGATAGGAAATACTCTTATGAATCAAAAGACTATAAACATCACAATGCTAAATCGAGAGGAAAGGGCGACCACAATAAATATTATGGACGTGATCAGGTAAAATTCAGGGATCACTTAAAGGCTAGCCGCCCGGTAAAAAAAGACCATTCCAATTATAGAGGAAAGCAGAAATCAAATCAGGCATCAAAGGTTTACTACGCCACGTCGAATCCGAAAAAGGTGAAAAATGTTTATTATGCGAAGCCAGCCCCGAAACGGGTGCCTAATGTTCATTATGTAAAGCCGCGTGTGAAACCTTACTACAATTCCTATCGACCGAAGTATGTCTATGTGAAACCTTATCACACATCTCATTATCATGGTCACTACCCCTATCGGGGATTTTACTGGCCATTTATTAACGTGCAGTTCGTTATTAATTTAACCGGCCGTCAGCTTGAGATGCATCATCAGGCTATCTATGCGGCGCTGGATGCGCCAGTCGGCAAGAAAATCAGATGGCGTGATGGTGTTCAAAGCGGCAGGATCGATATATTGCGACAAGGATTTGATGATCGCGGGAATCTCTGCAAACAATACCGGCAGATATTATACTACCGCAATCATAGCGCGAGCAGCATCATGACATCCTGTCTGTCGTCTGATGGCTATTGGATTTCTGTTTAGGGTAAGGGCGGCCGACATTGCCCGTCAGACTAGGTTTCGCCGAAATTTGCGAGCCGTTGCATGCTCGCCTTTTCGAGGAAGTCGTAGGCTTCCTCGTCCAGGCTGCTGAAGCTGAAGGCGACCTGGTTTTTTCCGATCAGAATGCGGCTGACCACCGCAACCGAGTTGGTAGTTGTGGTGATTTCTGTATCGTACGCAATCCGGTTGACACTGACTTCTTCGCCAACTGGCGGGCGACCACTGAAATCATCGATGCGAAAGCCGCCCAGGCTCCAGTCATAGGTCGAAAATTCGCGACCCTCCAGCGTCAGGTAGAGTCTGGGAACCTCGTGACGATGATCTTTGCGATTATGTTCGCGGTATCTTGATGTCGTAAACAATCGTTTCATTCCGTACTATTTGCGTCATCCAGGGAATTGAGCCCCGTATGATAGCAGACGAAGAATTAAGATTGGGTTTCACCGCGACACATAGCTGGCGGGTCTTTGCGCAGGTCACTAGCCTTTGGATCGCTTCTCATGTTCCCGCAAACGATCGAACAGCTCAACAAAATTGCAGGGCATGAAGCGATAATCAAGTTGATGGACGAGAATATCGTCCCAAGCGTCCTTCACGGCTCCGGTGGAGCCGGGTAAGGCAAAGAGATATGTGCCCTGGGCAACGCCGGCGCTTGCGCGCGATTGAATAGTTGATGTTCCGATTTTCTGGTAGCTCAACATCCTGAACAGCTCGCCGAAGCCGGGAATCTCCTTCTCGTAAAGTCCGCTAAAGGCTTCCGGCGTGACATCACGCCCGGTTACACCGGTGCCTCCTGTTGAAATAACAACATCAATGTCGGTATCCGCAATCCATTGGTTTACAATCTTCTGGATATCGGAGATTTCGTCCTTGACGATTTTCCGCTCGGCAAGGATATGCCCGGCGGCCTCCAACCGATCTACCAATGTCTGGCCGGACCTGTCATCGGCCATGCTCCGGCTGTCCGAGACTGTGAGGACGGCAATGCGTACCTTGATAGACGGGCGTGAAGTATCAATTCCCGGCATTATCGGCTACCTCGCTCTCATTCACGTCCAGTGGCTGGTACTCGGGCCAGTCTCCGCTCGCAATCTGGTCGAGCCCCGGCAGATCCTGTCCCATACGGTGCCGATATATCCAGAAATTAGTCAATACCCGCTTGATGAAATTCCGGGTTTCTTTGCTGGGCATCGCCTCGATAAAAAACAGGGGATCTTCACTGTCTTTTGTTTCCGCCTTCCATTTCTTCAAGTTGCCGGGGCCGCCATTATAGGCCGCGGTCAAATGAAAAAGATTTGTCTCAACATCCTTGTACCCCATCAGGTATGTC
Source organism: Sneathiella sp. (assembly GCA_040880045.1). GTDB lineage: Bacteria > Pseudomonadota > Alphaproteobacteria > Sneathiellales > Sneathiellaceae > Sneathiella. The sequence continues at coordinate 5,477 of JBBDJF010000128.1, read as the reverse complement.
AGATACTTCTGGCCAAGTTCAAGATTATAGGCAGGATCGAACAGCTTGTTGTTGTTTCTGTTGCGCAAGGACCGGTCGCCTGAAAGATAGCTTGCGGTTGATGGCATGATCTGCATCAGGCCTTTGGCGCCCGCGCCGCTGCGGGCCAGTGAATAAAAACCCGACTCCTGACGCATAAAGGCAAAAAGAAGGGCGCGGTCCACCTTGAAACCGTCCTCCGGCTGCCATTTTGGCATTGGGTAGATTGCCGCATCCCAGGTTACATTCTCGCTTTCCCAGAGGTATAACCCCATCCGCATGGCAACCGAAGGGGCGCCGATTTCTTCGGCGAGAGCCAATAGAAGGGGGGCAAGCTTTTCATTCGCACCCGGGAAGGCGGCGCGAAGTTCCTGTGCCGCGAGATCATATTCTCCCACCTCACTGAGTGCGACAGCGCGTTTCGCAGAAGGGATTTTCATCAGCCAGACGATTTTCTCAGGCTTTAAGGGCGGCAAGTCCCAGCTGAAGGGCTTTTCAACGCCAAGCTGGCGCAATGCCAGCAACCCGTAAAAAGTACGTGGCTGGCTCGCTGTTTGTTCAAGGTGATGATATGCCTTTTCGGGCTCCCCCAGTTTAAGGTAGGCGCGAGATGCCCACCAATTCGCGGCTGTGAAATTCCAGTCTGAAATCCGGCTCGCTTCGGCAAGGGCCGCGAAATGTTGCGCGGCTTTCCCGATTTTTCCAAGGCGCCATGCCGCAAGCCCGGCAGTCCAGTCCGCCAGAGGGACATTATTTCGTGATTTACTGAGCGCCGCCTCGGCAAACTCGATGGCTTTTTCGTCCCGGGCATACAGGAAATAGCTTTTCGCAATCTTTTCGTGCAGGAGATCAAGTTCAACCTGATCCAGCAGTTTCCGTATTTTCTTTTGCGAGAGAAACTTCGCAGCATTGGTCGGCTGCCCCTCATAAAGATAGCTGTTCACGACGCGTTTCGCATGCGCCACATCATTGCGGGTCTGGGCTGATCTTTTGCGCTCGCTTTTATAAGGGCGTGAAAGAAAAACGGGTTGTCCCGGGCCGGTCCCGCCCAGATAACGCCCGTGCAATGGCTCCGGCAGCGGCTTCCAACCGTCCATCCGTCTGCTCTTTGCCAGCGTGTAAAGGCGATATGCACCCGGATGGTCGTAATAGGCCTTCATCCATAAATGGAGTTCTTCATAGCTTGCGCGGTATTTCGTCGGGTGCATATATCGTTGAAACTTGACATGGCCGATCAGGATATTATTCGTAAGCGCCTTGATCTGCTTATCTGCTTTTTGCCATTGCCCGGTATCCTGAAGCGTAAAAATTGCCCGATATCGATCAGCGTCGGCGGCGGAAAGAACCGACGGTACAGCACTTGCCTGCGCAGGCAGGGGCACCCACGCAAGACTGGATATAAAAAGCGCAAAAACAATAATTAATCTGGGAGTAGATTTCATGGACCAGACGATCAATATTCAAATATAGCCGACAGGTTACGATGAACCCGTTAGGAAAAGGTTATTGTTCTTCTTTCATTGCATCTTTCAGTTTTAGCAGATCAGCCCAGGCATATTTCTTTAATGCCGGTTGATCGATCAGAAAGGCCGGATGAAAAATCGGAAGCATTTTTGCCCGGACTGAGCCAATTTGCAAATCTTTCCATACGCCCCTTAGCTTATTGATCCCGATTTTCTGGTTTAGCAGGTAACCTGCCGCCTCTCCACAGGCAAGAACGAAGGTCGGTTTCGCCAACGCAACATGACGACGGGCAAAGGGGAGGCAAAGGGCGCGTTCTTCATCCGTAGGGGCTCGCCCTCCCGGTGGGCGCCAGGGAATGGCACTGGCGAGGTAAATATCATTTCGATTTATCCCGATGCCGGCAAGCATTTTTTCGAGGAATTCGCCCGCGCTACCTGAAAATGGTCGGCTGCTTCGATCTTCATCACCAGAGGGTTGTCGATCAATAATCATAAGCCTGGATTGAGCGTTCCCTTCCGCAAAGACTGTGCTAGACGCCAGTTTTTTGAGCGAGCAATATTCGAATGTTTCAAGGGCGTTCTTGAGTTCGTCGATACTTTCACAAGAATTCGCTAACGTCTCTGCTTCCCGGACACCCTCTGCCAGCGAAGGGACAGCAGCGACCGGCGTGGTATTTGCTCTTTTGGCTCTTGCGTTGTTGGTAGGGCGTATAGATTGCGCTTCCTTCGGTGTTGGCACCGATTGCGGTGGTGGCAAATCAAAACGGTTGATGGGCGCATCACCAATTGTCTCATCGACCCCGGCATCGAGGTAGAAGCGCAGCAGTGCAGTTATATCGGCGGGCTTTTGAAGCATGTCCTAATCATACGGCCCCTTCCGCATATCGAGAAGAGAGCAGTTGTAGAAAATATGTTAGATATGCGGAAAATAACTTTCCGCTCCCGGTGCGCTTAACTTGATTTTAGAGAAATTAGTGACATTATCGTCTGATGGTCGCTGCGAGGAAATGGCCGGAAACTGCCGTCGCGCGTCGCAATCGGGATTGACGCACTAAGAAAAAAATATAGTGTCAGGGACGAAACTGCCAGACACTGGCAATCGGGAGTGCTTATTTAAGAAACACCCGATCAACAATACATAACGGCTGTCAATAAGCCGGAAAAGCAAAAAGAGGCTTGTGATGGAACGCGAATCTATGGAATTTGATGTTGTTATTGTCGGTGGCGGTCCGGCCGGGCTATCTGCGGCGATTAAACTGCGTCAGCTGAGTATTGAGTCTGGCATCGACATATCTGTATGCGTTCTTGAAAAGGGTTCTGAGGTCGGCGCTCATATTCTCTCAGGAAACGTGTTTGAAACTCGCGCGCTGGATGAGCTTATCCCGGACTGGAAAGAAAAAGGCGCGCCTCTCAGCACGCCGGTCAAATCAGAGAAGTTCTTTTTTATGACCGAGACGAGCGAGCTTCGTTTTCCAAACTTTTTGCTGCCAAAGCAGCTTCATAACCACGGAAACTACATCATCAGCCTTGGCAATCTCTGCCGCTGGCTGGCGGAACAGGCGGAAGCACTCGAAGTGGAAGTGTATCCAGGATTTGCGGCGGCTGAAGTCCTTTACCATGAAGACGGCAGCGTCAAAGGTGTTGCAACCGGCGATATGGGGGTTGGCCGTGATGGTGAGAAAAAGGGCTCTTATGAGCCCGGCATGGAACTGCATGCCAGATATACCCTGTTTGCGGAAGGTGTGCGCGGCTCTCTGACAAAAACGCTTTTTGAAAAGTTCAATTTGAGGGAAAATTGCGACCCCCAGACTTTCGGCATAGGTATCAAGGAATTATGGGAACTTGATCCGGAACAGCACAAGGAGGGCCAGATTTTCCATAGCTTCGGTTGGCCGCTTGACCGCAATACTTATGGCGGGTCATTCGTCTACCATCTGGAGAATAATCAGGCCTATGTTGGCTTCGTCGTCGCCCTTGATTATGAAAACCCTTATCTCTCGCCCTATGATGAATTCCAGAAGTTCAAGACGCATCCGATGATGAAAGAGATGCTGAAGGGCGGCAAGCGCATCTCCTACGGTGCGCGTGCAATTAACGAAGGAGGGTTCCAGTCGGTTCCTGAATTGGTATTCCCGGGCGGGGCGCTGATAGGCTGTACTGCCGGATTTCTGAACGTACCGAAAATCAAGGGCTCACATACGGCGATGAAATCAGGGATGATGGCGGCTGAGGCCATCGTTGCTGAAATGAAACTGAATGCGGAAGCGCCTGCCAAGGTACTTGATACATATCCGGCGCTTTACAAGGATTCCTGGGTTTATGATGAACTGTATCGCGTCCGCAACAGCCGCCCCGCCTTCAAGTGGGGCTTGCTCGCCGGTACACTATACACAGGACTGGACCTGAAAATCCTCGGCGGCAGGACACCATGGACCTTCAAGCATCATGACGATCATTCGGTGCTGAAAAAAGCGAAGGATTGTAAAAAGATTGAGTACCCGAAATACGATGGAGTTTATACATTTGACAAACCATCTTCTGTATTTCTGTCCAGCACTAACCATGAGGAAGATCAGCCGGTACATCTTACCTTGAAGGATGAGAGTATCCCTGTTTCCGTGAACTACGCTGAGTATGCGGGACCGGAACAGCGGTTCTGCCCGGCGGGTGTGTATGAGTTTCTGACAGAGGACGATGGATCAAATCCACGTCTTCAAATCAATGCTCAGAACTGCGTTCACTGCAAAACCTGCGATATCAAGGATCCGACACAGAACATCAATTGGGTGGTTCCGGAGGGCGGCGGCGGTCCCAACTATCCGAATATGTAGAAAATCCGCCCTGGATGCCGGAATTTTGTTTAATGCTGGTTCAGGACGCCCTACATACCTAAAAGTGAAGTGGCGTCCCTGACGGATGGAGCATGGGGTCCTGGATATATATGTAGATCGACAGAAATGGCGGACGCAGGCGTGAAAATGTTTAAACTGGTTTTTGGTGGCGTGTTCTTGACCGTGGCGCTTGGCGCATGCGCCGCGAGTAGCGCGTCGAATGAAGGAAGCTCTCTTCCAGGCATGTTTCAGGATGCGGGCGGTACGACAGATGAATTCCCGTCTTCATATTTTGGTGAATATCTGGCGGGGAGAGAGGCCCTCCGTGAACAGGATGCCGCCGCGGCGCTCAGCTATTTCGACGACGCCCTGCGTGATCGGGAGAGTGATGGCGTCCTCCTGAATATAGCCTTGCAAGCGGCTCTCGCGAAAGGCGATGTACAACGGGCAACGGCTCTCGCCCCGAAGGTTGTGGAGCAGATCGAAGACAGTTCAACTGCCTACCTCGTCCTCGCACTTGACGCGCTTCGGAAAAATGATTTCACCGGGGCACAGACCCATTTGGAGAAAACAGGGGACAACGGCTTTAACGTTCTGCTTAAGCCGTTGCTTATGTCCTGGATAAGATTGGGACAGGGACAGACAGAAGCCGCGATTGCGGAACTGGATGCGCTCGACAAATACAACGGCTTTGATGCTCTCAAGCAATACCAAACTGCCCTGCTAAGCGATGTTTCCAAGGATCGAGCGCTTGCCGATGCGGAATACGCAAAGGCACTTGCCGGACCATCGGGGCGAGCGGTACGTTTGGTGCAATCGTATGGGGCCTATCTTGACAGGACAGGTCGGCGGGATGAAATCCGGAAACTTTTTGATGATTATATCGAACAATATCCCTTAAGCCCGACAATACAGCTTGAACTTGTCGATCTGGAAGCAGGCCGGTCATTGACGCCGATTGTGAAAAACGCCATCGATGGCGCGGCGGAAGCGCTTTATAGTGCCGCTTCTATTATCGGTCAGGAACGAGCTGTCGGCGTCGCAGCGACCTATATTTACTTTGCGTTGGAGCTGAAGCCCGATTTTCCCATGGCGCGGGTATTGCTCGCGGAAACAGCAGAAGACCGTGGCAGATGGCAGGAAGCGTTAAAGTTATACAGCGAGG
>JBBDJF010000127.1:0-10178 GCA_040880045.1 Sneathiella sp. | reverse complement strand
GCAAGGATGCCCGTGTCGCAAACTCTAGGCAGATGTTAATTTCTCAAGCCATGATTCCGCCCACCCTGCGGCCTCATCCTCCGGTAGTTCCCCGGAAGAGGCGTCATGGCGCATAATGTCACCGATGCGGATTGCGCCAAATTTCTGGAACGCGGTGTCGAACAGTGTTCCGGCATTGCAGAAAGTCTGGTTATAGGTAATATCTCCCAATGCGAACACGCCGAACCTGATGCCGGAAAGGTCTGGTTCGACTGTCGTCAGATTATCGATAAAGGCCTGTCCATTATCCGGAACATCTCCCTGACCATATGTTGACGTACAGATAACATAAGCGGCATCATTGGTCAGGATGCCAGCATCCAGATCGTCCATCAGCAGTATCTCGGCCGTTTTGCCCTTCGCTGACAAAGCGTCAGCGATCTCATCGGCGACAAGCTCTGCTGTTCCGGTCATTGTACTGACAAGAATTTTTATGTGATCGACCAAATTCCCGCTTCTCCAAAAAATGCCTACTCAAAAACCGGAATAGGAAATATAATGCACTTTGTCCAGCATATAATGAACAAATGCCGATGAGTAAAGGAATGAACAAAACAAAGGCGGAAACCCCGCGAAGTGAAGCCAGCCGGGTAGATGGTTTTCTGCTTGATCTTGGCGCGCATGTGCGGGCGGCGCGGGCGCAACGCGGCATGACGCGAAAGATCCTGGCGCGGGATTCTGATGTATCAGAGCGGTATCTTGCCAAGCTGGAGACCGGTCAAGGTAATGTTTCGATGCTGATATTGCGCCAGATTGCCGATGCTATGGATATGAACCTCATAGATCTTGTCGCAGTCGGCGATCAGCTCAGCCCGGAAATGCAGGAACTTTACCAGCTTGCGCGGCACCTGCCTGCCGATCGACTGGCGACGGCGATAACGGAAATTCGAAGACAGCTTGCTCGGTCAGAGCATGCTGCCAAGGCCCGCCGGATATCCCTTATCGGGCTTCGCGGGGCAGGAAAATCAACTTTGGGGCCGCTTCTTGCCAAAGATCTGGGATGTGAATTTGTGGAGCTTAACAAGTGCATCGAAAAAGAATTCGGGGCAGGGCTGGATGAAATATTTTCACTCGCCGGACAGCCCTCCTTTCGTCGATTGGAGCGACGGTGCCTAAACGATATCGTCACTACTTACGATGACGTCGTGATTGCGACCGGAGGCAGTATTGTGGTGGACGAGCAGACCTTTTCCATGTTGTTAAGTCGAACGCATGTTATCTGGCTGCAAGCTCAGCCGGAAGAACATATGTCGCGGGTCGTTGCCCAGGGAGATATGCGCCCTATGGCCGGGAGTCGTGAGGCGATGGATGATTTGAAGCAGATTCTTGCAGCAAGGACGCCGATGTATCGTCGCGCCGATGCGAAATTCAAGACATCGGGCAAGACGATCGAAGAGAGTTTACGCGATCTGGGTCGCGTAGCGGGCGAATTGCTTGCCCATAAAACTTAGTATACAGCTTGACATGAATTAAAGTGCATTTTAAAAAAGCACTATAATTCACGAAATAGATTGTGGCTCATGATCACTTTTGACAGGCATCCAGATAACTATCATCACTGGCAATTATGTATTGATGACGCCATTGCAACACTCACGTTGGCAGTGGATGAAGAGGCTGGCATCGTCCCAGGCTATCAGCTCAAGCTCAACTCCTATGACCTTGGCGTCGATATCGAACTCAACGATGCACTTCAGCGAATTCGATTTGAATATCCCGCAGTTCGTACTGTCATCATTACCAGCGGTATAGAAAAGATGTTTTGCGCAGGCGCAAATATTTACATGCTGGGCACCTCTTCTCATGGGTGGAAAGTGAATTTTTGTAAATTTACCAATGAAACCCGCAATGGAATGGAGGACAGCAGCCGACATTCCGGTATCAAGTTCCTCGCTGCCTGCAATGGGACAACCGCGGGAGGCGGGTATGAACTTGCGCTTGCCTGTGACGAAATTTTCCTGATTGATGATCGTTCAAGTGCCGTCAGTCTCCCCGAAGTTCCGCTCCTTGGTGTGCTGCCGGGAACAGGAGGTCTTACACGCCTGACGGACAAACGCAAAGTCCGTCATGATCTTGCGGACGTCTTTTGTACCAACCCGGATGGCGTTCGAGGGCGGCGGGCAAAGAAATGGGGACTGGTGGACGAAGTTGTGCCCAGGAATGCTTTCGATGAAAAAGTAATGACCCGCGCTCAGGAACTCGCTGTGAATAGCAAGCGACCGGAAAAGGCCGTGGGTATTTCCCTGACTCCGCTCGATCGCAAGATTGATGTCGGCGGTTACCATTATCGTTATGTCGATGTCACCGTTGATGAGGCGGGAGGAGGGTACGCAACACTGACGGTCACTGCGCCCGATGATAGTCTCGCGGTTACGCTCGAGGATATTCATAAAACCGGGGCCGATTGGTGGCCGCTTGCCATGGCGCGGGAACTTGATGATGCAATCCTGATGCTACGCACGAATAACGATGAAATCGGGACAATTCTTCTCAAAACACTTGGCGCGATTGATAATGTACTGAAAGCGGATGCGGCGCTTGCGGAACATCAGGATGATTGGTTTGTTTGTGAGGTAGTCGGTATGTTACGCCGGACGCTGGCGCGTCTTGACGTCTCCTCCCGCAGTTTGTTCGCTCTGGTGGAGGAAGGTTCCTGCTTTGCGGGGACGCTATTCGAACTCGCGCTTGCCGCTGACCGCATTTATATGCTGGATATTGCGGAAGAAGATGGCTCTCCACCACATATTGCCTTGAGTGCGCAGAATTTCGGGGCGTATGAGGCTGTGAACGGCATGTCCCGGCTTGCCCGGCGGTTTTATGATGACAAGGCTGTACTCGATATTCTCAGGCAACAGGCCGGGATCGAAATGGACGCTTTTGAGGCGGAAGAAAAGGGCCTGGTTACCTTTATCCCCGATGATATCGACTGGGAAGAAGAGATACGGCTACTGATTGAGGAGCGAGCCAGCCTTTCGCCGGATGCCCTTACCGGCTTGGAAGCGAATTTACGTTTTGGTGGCGCTGAAACGCCATCCACAAAGATTTTCGGGCGACTGTCCGCCTGGCAGAACTGGATTTTCAATCGCCCCAACGCGGTCGGTGAAAAGGGTGCGCTTAAATTGTTTGGTAGCGGTACCAAGGCCGAATTCGACAAGAGGAGAGTGTAGGATGGCAATAAACTATCAGGAGCGAATTCCCAATAATGTCGATCTTGGAAATGACCGCCGCCTCCAGCGCGCGCTCGAACACTGGCAGCCCCGTTTCCTTGATTGGTGGCAGCAATTGGGGCCGGAGGGTTTCCAGACGAAAGACGTTTATTTGCGGACAGCGACATCTGTTGACGCCAAAGGCTGGGCGAGCTTTGGTGCTGTGAAAATGCCGGACTATCGTTGGGGTATTTTTCTCAACCCAGAGGAAAAAGACCGGACCATCGGCTTTGGCGATGATTATGGCAAGCCGGTCTGGCAGCAGGTGCCGGGCGAATATCGCTCTATTCTCCGCCGCCTGATCGTGACACAGGGCGATACGGAGCCTGCGTCGGTAGAGCAGCAACGATTGCTTGGCCAGACATGTCCGTCGCTTTTCGATTTGCGCAACCTGTTTCAGGTGAATGTTGAGGAAGGTCGCCATCTCTGGGCGATGGTTTATCTCTTGCATGCCTATTTTGGCCGCGATGGCCGGGAAGAGGCAGAGGACCTCTTGATGCGTCATTCGGGCAGTGAGGATAACCCGCGTATTCTCGGGACCTTTAACGAGCCGATCAGTGATTGGCTCTCCTTTTTCATGTTCACTTATTTCACGGATCGTGACGGTAAGTACCAGCTCAAATGCCTGGCCGAATCTTCTTTTGATCCTCTGGCGCGCACCTGCCAGTTCATGCTGACGGAGGAGGCGCATCACATGTATGTCGGGGAAACCGGGATCACGCGTATTATCCGCCGCACGCTTGAAAAGATGGCGGAACTCAAAACAGATGATCCTTTGGTTCTGAGAAAGGCCGGTGTCGTCGATTTGCCGTTGTTGCAGCGCTATGTGAATTTCTGGTTTTCCTCATGCATGGATTTATTCGGGGCCGAGATTTCATCGAACGTGGCCATCTCCTTCGCTAACGGCATCAAGGGTCGACCGGACGAGCGGCAGTATGAAGACCATATTGCCCGCGATACCAGTCTGGAAATAGCGGTGCCTGATGATAAGGGCGGTATCCGTATGGAGGAAGTCGCAGTGCGCAGCGCCATTAATGATCAGGTGCGCGACGCCTATATCAAGGATTGCATGGTCGGTGTGACCCGTTGGAACCGGCTTATCAAGAAAGCTGGATTCGATTTCACGATTGAACTGCCATCAAGCCGGTTTCGGCGCAATATCGGCGCCTGGGCCGGAGCGATAACAACACCAAAGGGTGATTTTATCCCGGAAGCAGAGTTTAATCGCCGTCGGGATGAATTCCTGCCCTCGAAAAGCGATCGTGCCTATGTCCATAGCCTGATGCATCAGGTGACTGAGCCTGGTAAAATGGCCGTCTGGATTGCTGCCCCCGACCGCGGTATCAACAATATGCCGATCGATTATGAATATGTGGTGTTGCAGTAGAGGAATTTTCAGGTCTGCGGGTTAAATACTACCTTCGGTTTCGATCACCAGAATGCGAGAGGGTGCCAGTGGGACAGCTTTGTGCTTGTCGCCCGCTTCAGCATGGAAAATATCGCCGGGCGAAAGCTGTAAAATCCTTTCCTGCCCGGCATCACTCACATGCATCTCGACACTTCCGTCCAGAAGGACAAAAACCTCCGGGCCATCATTCACATGCCAGATATAAGGCTGATCGGTCCAGTGAAGTCGGATGGAGGCATTCGATATCTTTTCAATATCAAACGCATCCCAAGCCCTGTCTCCATGAAAATCAGCTGGCTTGATTATACGCATTTTGGCACCCTGAGCGCATTTTCTTGCATACGAACTAAACTGATCCCCTTCCTATTTCAATATAGGACTGGTTGCCCTTACACTTGGGCGGCTGTTTATGCGGCCCCACCAAGTGTTTAGTTTCGGATAGTCCCGCAACATTTCAATCCCCCTCTGTGCCATAGTGAAATAGTCGATCATCGGGATGAGGTGCGCGTCTGCGAGGGTGAATGCGGAAGAGGCAATATATCCATTTTTATCGACAATGCGTTCGAGTGCGCTCAGGACCCGTGCGCTTTCTTCAAGACCTTTATTCAGGCGTGTTTTGTCAGCTGGTTTGCTGAACGCCGGATTAAAAACGCTTTCCGAAAAGACCTTTCTGACTAATGGCGTATAGCCGTAGTTGTCAATTATGGCAATGATCTGACGCATTTTCGCACGGCTCGATAAATCTGTCGGCTGTAATGACGGACCTTTAAAAGCTTCGTCAAGATACTGTACGATCGCGCTCGTCTCATAAAGAATCAGGTCATCATGGCGAATAGCGGGCACCCGTTTAAAAGGATGGATCTCGAGATAGTCGTTCGTCTCATCCATATCAAAGGGGTTCACCTCGCGGATTACATGCTCAATCTCTTTTTCAATCAGCACGATCTTTACAATTCGTCCATAGGCGCTGAACTTGAAATTGAACAGTTCAATTGTCATCCTTGCTTCCCGATCTGTACTGTAAGCCGCATCTTATTATGTCTCCCCATCTTGACCTTACTTTCACAGGAGACTCAAGCCGCAATTCCATTTTTTCCTTGCACTCATTTGCCTTCTCGGCGATAACGCGGCACCTTGTTTTAGGGATAATGCGTACGGCTATTTAACGAGTGGAAATGCTGAAGAATATCAGGAAAATTGATGGAGTTGATGACGCGGCGGCACCGCGGGTTGATTATTTTGTTCATAAGGACGGCCTGACCTTTGCCGGCACTCACCTGATCGTAGATCTTTGGCAAGGGGAGGGCTTCAATGACCCTGACCTGATCGAGACGACATTGCGCCATGCGATCGACGAGGCGGGCGCAACCTTGCTGCATTTTCATATTCATGCGTTTGAGCCGGATGGTCTTTCGGGCGTGGCGGTACTGGCGGAAAGCCATATCAGTTTTCATAGTTGGCCGGAGCGCGGGTTTATGGCACTGGATATCTTTATGTGCGGCAAGGCCGACCCCTACAAAGCCATTCCGGTTCTGAAAGAGGCATTCAAGCCGGGGACGATCCAGGTCAATGAAATCAAGCGAGGAATTGTCAGTTGATGGAGCTCTTCGATGAAGGGTTGCATTCGGGTGTTAATCTCGCTCTGAACGTCGAGAAAGTCATCTATCGCGAGAAGACCGACCTTCAGGACCTGATGATTTTCGAGAACAGCCAGTTCGGGCGGGTGATGTCCCTTGATGGTGCCGTGCAAACTACGGAAAAAGACGAGTTTATCTATCATGAAATGTTCGTGCATGTGCCGCTCCTTGCTCATGGCAAGGTTTGTCATGTGCTCGTTGTTGGCGGCGGCGATGGCGGCGCGGCGCGGCAATTGATGAAGCACAAGAATGTTGCGGTCACGCTGGTCGATATTGACCGTACTGTTATCGAACTGAGCAGGAAATATATGCCGACAGTCTCCGGCGGTGCGTTTGATGATCCCCGCCTTGAACTTGTCATTGCTGATGGTTGCAAGTTCGTCAAGGAAACGGATGTGCAATGGGATGTTATTATCGTCGACAGTACGGATCCGCACGGGCCGGGAGAGGTGCTCTATACTGAGGAGTTTTATCGCGACTGCAAGTCATGCCTGAACGATGGCGGGATCATTATTACCCAGAACGGAGTTCCCTTTGTTCAGGAAAGTGAGTTGCGCGAAAGCTATGACCGTCTTGGCGGCTTGTTCACTGACGTCACATTCTATCTTGCCGCAATCCCGAGTTATGTCGGCGGCGTCATGGCCTACGGATGGGCGACGGATGACACGGATCATCGTAAAACCAGTCTTGCCAAACTGGCGCAGCGGTTTATCGAGGCCGAAATAGAAACAGATTACTATACTCCGGAAGTGCATCAGGCGGCGTTTGCCCTGCCCCTTCATATCCAGAAGATGCTGACGCGGGAACGCTAGGTCGTCAGCATTCGACAACGTTCACGGCAAGACCTCCCTGTGAGGTTTCTTTGTACTTGCTGAGCATATCGACACCGGTTTGTCGCATGGTCTCGATTACCTCATCAAGGGACACCACGTGAACGCCGTCGCCGGAAAGCGCCAGTCGACAGGCGTTGATCGCTTTCATCGCGCCCATGGTGTTTCTTTCGATACAGGGTATCTGGACCAACCCGCCGATGGGGTCGCAGGTAAGGCCGAGATTATGTTCCATGCCGATTTCAGCGGCGTTCTCAACCTGTTCATTCGTGCCGCCAAGGACGGCCGTAAGCGCTCCCGCCGCCATGGAACAGGCAACGCCAACCTCGCCCTGACAACCCATCTCCGCCGCAGAGATGGAGGCACGCTTCTTATATATGGCGCCGATTGCGGCGGCGGTCAGCAGGAAATTGCGGGTGCCTTCCTTGGTGACGCCCGGACAGAATCGCTGATAATATTTTAAGACAGCGGGGATGACGCCTGCCGCACCATTTGTAGGGGCTGTAACGACACGGCCACCGGCGGCATTCTCTTCATTTACAGCGAGCGCATAGAGATTGACCCAGTCGAGGACGGTCAGCGGATCGCGCGATGCCCTTTCCGGGTTCTCCATCAAATCCCGGTAAAGCTTGTTCGCGCGGCGTTTTACTTTCAGGCCGCCAGGTAATATGCCGTCTCCTTCGCATCCCCGTTTTATACAGCTGATCATAGCGTCATTCACATCCTCAAGGAACGTAAAGGTTTCTTCTTCTGATCGCCAACTGCTTTCATTGGCAAGCATCATCTCGGCAATGCTGAGGCCGCTTTCCTTTCCCATGGCGAGCATTTCGTTCGCCGATGTAAAAGGGTAAGGAAGCCTGATGTTATGACCCCGGGTTTCCGCGCGATCGCCTTCATTGTGCGAAACGACATAGCCGCCGCCAACGGAAAAATAATCCCGGCTGAAGAGTTCCTCTCCGTCTTTACTATAGGCATAGAAGCGCATTCCGTTTGAATGTTCGGGCAGAAGCTTGTCTTTCAGGAAGAGGAGGCTCTGGTCCTCGAAGAAAGGAATTTCGTGATGCCCGTTGAGAGAAATAGATCCGGTTGCCCGGATTTTGGCAACCAGAGGCTGGACATTTTCCGGATCGACGGAGGAAGGACGCTCGCCGCTTAATCCAAGAAGAATAGCGATATCTGTTGCGTGGCCGTGCCCGGTAAGAGCGAGGGAGCCATAAAGCTCCACAAGCACCCGGTCAGTTTTTCGGAGCAGTTCCTCGGCTTCAAGCCGATCAACGAAACGCTTCGCTGCACGCATCGGGCCCACAGTGTGGGAACTCGACGGACCGATACCGATGGTATAAAGATCGGTGACACTTATATTGATGTCCAGCTGTGACGTCGGGTTGGGCGGGCTCACAGGTTTCGACGGCACGACGGGCGTTACATTGCCAAGGCCGGTTTTGGGAGTTGTCGTCATGTCGGGCACCCTTCCTCACTCTGGCGAAAATCACCAACGCGCTAAATGATGCCCCCTCTGTCCGGGTACCTGAAAGATTACGCCGGAAACTCCCGGCTTACCTCTTCGGTGATGCACCCGATATTGCGAGCACATTCTCTCCAGAGCCTTTTGTCCTGACGATACATGTGCCTGAGAGTTTCCGGGGCGGTTGCTCCTTCGGCGCCGGTATGGCCGGTCTCTCCCATCAGGAAAACCAAGGTATGCCGATCATCGAGCGGCAAGTCCAGTAACCTTAGGTATGGCGTCCACCCGTTGTCAAGCGTCCGTTGCCAAATCGCGGCTTAACGGGCGCCGTATTTCAGAACCCAAAGCGGTAGCAAGGCCGCGACATCAGGGCTTTTTTCGTCCAGTTCGATCGCCGTTGTCATGTTTTGCGCATCAACGCGGACAATTCGACCCCCAAAGCGGCACATTTCCGGTGAGCCAACGGGCCCGATGATGCCTTCCACTGGTTTGTCCAGTTCTACCTGATCCGGTACCCCGTTCAGCATCATACCGTCAAGGGACCAGTTTTCGGTCGAAAACTGCATTCCTCTAATCTCGACGCTCAGGACAGGCTTGGAGACACGGAAGGCTCCGCGTTTTTCGAATCTGTTCTCAATCGACAGGTCACTTTTTTCAGCTTGCAGCACAATTCTCTCCATAAAAATCTGTACGGCAATCACTATGCAGCGTTCGTGCCAGAAAGAGGTTCTTGGAAAAATATGGCGGATTCTATAACTTTCACTGGAGAATGGTCAGGGAAGACGGATAACGGCATTTCAGGATCGGCAAGAAAGTTCCGGGATGGGAAAATTTTTGCCATATGCTTTTCTCTTGGCGCCAACATAGGGTGCTTTCAGAGGCCAAAAGAGAATCAAAATCACTAATTTGAGTGGCAGAAATTCAGTTATTGCCCATTTTTTTCTCCGCATGACATTGGGTGTATATTTTTTTCATATTCACTCGAAAGTAATAATATTCTGTTTTGAAACGATTTTTCGCAATAATGCTGCAGGTGCGAAGATAAAAAATGAAATTTTGTCAATAATGACAATTTGTCATCTTTAAAAAATCCTGCTAATAATTGCCGCAAGCCGGGTAACTGGGCGGAAGATCCAAGCCTGGCTAAACTTTCCAATAAATCAGGAGTCATCCTATAAATGTCAATGCCAGCTGTTCTGGAAGGGCGACTTTCTCTTCCGGTTGTTGCCTCGCCAATGTTTATTGTTTCCAATCCGGAACTGGTGATAGCGCAATGTAAGCAGGGCGTTGTCGGCTCCTTTCCGGCGTTGAATGCGCGGCCGGTTTCCCAGCTTGATGAGTGGCTGTATCAGATCAAGTCCGAACTGGCGGAGTATGCGGCGGCTAATCCGGATAAAAAAGTGGCGCCCTTTGCCGTCAACCAGATTGTTCATACGTCAAACTCCCGACTGGAAGAAGATGTTGCGCTGTGCGTGAAGCATGAAGTGCCGATTGTTATCACCAGCCTGAGGGCGCCGAATGAAGTTGTCGATGCGATACATTCCTACGGTGGGATTATCCTGCATGATGTGACAACCATTCGTCATGCGCAAA
>JBBDJF010000126.1:0-59945 GCA_040880045.1 Sneathiella sp. | reverse complement strand
TATCGAGAATAACAGGTTTCTTCATGAAGCGCTGGACCAGAACAAGCATGAAGGCTTGATGCTGGCGGTTAAGGCCCGAACGATCTGTCTTGTCATTATCGGCCTATTCCTGATCTATCTCAGTCCCAACTGGTATGTCCTGTATTATGAAGCCCTGATTATTGCCTTTTTACTGATTGGCTGGGCGCAGGTGAAAATCGGTCGGGTCGAAAGGTCGAGGGCCGAACTGTTTCTCATTTTTCTCGACCTCGCACTGTTGACTATCGTCCTGGTTGTTCCCAACCCTTGGGATCCTCGTCCTTGGTCGGCGGCTTTACAGTTCAAGTTCGGAAATTTCCCTTATTTCTTTATACTTCTCGCGGCGGCCACGCTCGCCTACTCATGGCGGACACTGGTCCCTGTTGTAATTTTTACGGCTTTTCTCTGGATGGGCGGATATTTTTGGGCGTCTTATCAGCCGTCGGACATTGCAGAAGTTTCCAAGAATGTACGCACGGCGCTCGAGGGATATCCCAATATTCTCCATTTTATAGATCCGGAAGCCATACCCATAGAGCCCCGCATTCAGGAAATACTGATTTTTGGGATTGTCGCCTTTATCCTGGCCTTGAATGGCTGGCGCACAAACCAATTGCTTGTCCGCCAGGCCGAGGCTGCTCGGGGTCGCGCCAATCTCTCGCGCCATTTCCCGCCCAATATCGTGGATACTCTTGCGGAACGTGATCAACCCCTTGGCGCGGTGCGGGAACAGCGTGTTGCGGTCCTGTTCGCGGATATTGTGGGCTTCACGAAAATGGCCGAGACTGAAACACCGGAAAGGGTTGTTGCGGTTCTGCGTGATTTCCATTCCCGTATGGAGGATTGCGTGTTTGAGAACGGGGGGACCCTGGACAAATTCCTGGGCGATGGTTTGATGGCAACGTTTGGAACGCCTGAAACTACTCCGCAGGACGCCGAAAACGCACTGAAATGCTCAATTGCGATGCAGCGCCAAATGAGTGGCTGGAATGAAGAGCGTGAGAAAGCGGGCTTGACGCCAATCCGCCTGTCGGTTGGCATTCATTATGGCACCGTGGTTCTTGGTGACATTGGATCGGAAAGACGGCTTGAATATGCGGTGCTCGGCGATGTCGTAAATGTTGCCAGCCGTCTCGAATCCTCGACCCGTGAAATGAACGCGAATATTGTCGTTAGCAGCGAACTAATGGATGCCGCAGGTGGAGAGGCGGTCGCCGATGAAATGGGGTTTGTTGAAAATGGTACACAGAATATTCGCGGTCGAGGGGAGGCTGTGACCACCTGGCTTCATTTGATAACGCCTTCTGCAGATGCGACCAAAATATAAAAAATCACTACAGGCTGAAGCCTGAGATTGACATTCGCGTGTCTGGCTTCACACTCGGCGGATATTCGTAATTCGGGGAGTGTCTGCATGAAAGCTGCCGTGTGTCGAGATTTTAACCAGCCGCTGCAAATAGAGGAATTGTTTCTTGCGCCGCCCGAAGAAGGGGAGGTGCGCGTCAGGCTTTCGGCTTGCGCCATATGCCATTCGGATATCACCTATATGGATGGTGGTTGGGGCGGCACCCTGCCTATGGTTTTTGGTCATGAAGCTGCGGGCGAGGTTGTGGAAACCGGTTCCGCGGTAAAAAATACCAATGTCGGCGACCATGTCCTTGTGACGCTCATTCGATCTTGCGGTCATTGCGCGGATTGCGAAAGGGGGGAGCCATATGTTTGTGGCACATCCTTCCCGATTGACGATAGCAGCCGACTGACATCTGAGAAGGGGGAGAAAGTGGCACAGGGGTTGCGGACCGGCGCCTTTGCGGAGGAAGTCGTTGTCGATCAGTCGCAACTGGTCGTCATTCCCAAAAACCTCCCGATGGATGCTGCGTCGCTTCTTTCCTGCGGTGTGATTACCGGTTTTGGGGCCGTGGTGAATACGGCGCAAGTTGGTTATGGAGCCTCAGTCGTGGTTATTGGCTGTGGCGGCGTCGGTTTGAACGCCGTACAGGGCGCAGCCCTTGTGAACGCAGATCCCGTTATTGCACTGGATCTGGTGGAGGATAAACTTGTCGCTGCGCGGGCTTTTGGCGCAACACATTTGATCAATCCACTTGCCAATGATGCAACGGAGCAAGTCCGCAATCTGACAAACGGTCGCGGTGCAGATTATGTCTTTGTTGCCGCCGGAAGCCCGAAGGCGTTTGAACAGGGGCTGGATCTTCTGGCCCCTTCCGGGACGCTAGTGATTGTCGGGATGCCGCCGACAGGACAGAAAATCGCGATCGAGGCTGGTAATGTCGCCGGGGCCGGGCAGAAAATTCTCGGCAGCAAGATGGGCTCGACGCGGCTCCGTGTCGATATACCGAAGCTTGTCTCGCTCTATGAAAAAGGCCGGCTGAAGCTGGATGAACTGATCACCGGACGGTATCCGCTGGAGGAGATCAATCACGCCATCGATGAAGTCAGGGCCGACAAGGCGCTGCGAAACGTGATTATTTTTGGGAAGACTCATGAAGCTGACTGATCTTGAAACTTTTGTTGTCGGTACGCCGCCGCCGCATTGGGGCGGTCAGTTCTGGGTGTTTGTCAAACTGACAACAGACGGTGGCGTAAGCGGAATAGGGGAGGCCTATGCCGTGCCGTTTCATCCGGACGTAACCGTCAAAATGATCGAGGATGTTTTCGCCCGTCGACTTCTGGGCATGAATCCCTTTCATATCGAACGCATCTGGCGGCGGGTTTATTCAAGTGGTTATACACAGCGGCCGGACTCGACAATGATGGCCGTTCTGAGCGCCCTGGAGATGGCTTGCTGGGATATTATCGGGAAAGAAGCAAATAAACCGGTTTACGAACTTTTAGGCGGTAAGGTTCATGAAAAACTCCGCAGTTATACCTATCTTTATCCAAAGGAAGGGGACGCAACCGATGTTTATAGCGATCCTGACCTGGCCGCAGAACGGGCGGCGGAGAATGTCGCGCTTGGATTTACGGGCGTAAAATTTGATCCCGCCGGGCCCTATTCAGCATTTGATCCGCGTCAGCCGTCTCTCGGGCGTATGGATTTATCGGAAAAGCTGATTGCGCGGGTTCGCGAAGCCGTTGGCGATAAAGCCGATCTCTTGTTCGGCACCCATGGACAGCTGACAACCTCCGGGGCTATCCGTCTGGCGCAGCGGCTGGAAAAATATGACCCTCTCTGGTTTGAAGAACCGACACCGCCTGAAAATGCGAATGAAATGGCAAAGCTTTCGCGGCAGACAACAATTCCCATTGCGACGGGGGAGCGGCTCTGTACAAAGTATGAGTTTCACCGCGTACTTGAGAGCGGCGCGGCCTCGATCCTGCAGATGGCGCTGGGGCGTGTCGGGGGGCTACTGGAAGGCAAGAAGATTGCCAGCATGGCTGAGGTTTATTATGCCCAGATCGCGCCGCACATGTATTGTGGTCCGGTTTCCGCAATGGCAGATATCCAGCTCAGTACCTGTACACCAAATTTCCTGATACAGGAAAGTATCAATACTATGGGTGATTTTCACGCGGAGATCCTCAAAGAGCCGATCCAGTGGGAGGAAGGTTATATCATCCCGCCAACGAAGCCGGGCCTCGGGATCGAACTGGATGAAGAGGTTCTCGCTCGGCATCCCTTCACAGGCAATATTTTGCATCTTGAGATGGTGGATAATCCGGTTGTCTTCGAATAGGTCAGCCGAAATTCATGTCTGCGACGAAGGGGTTGGTTGCCCGCTCCTGACCGAACGTCGAGAGATTTCCATGACCCGGAATGAACGTAATGTCGTCGCCGAGCGGCCAGAGCTTTTCACGGATGGAATGGAGCAGGTCTTCATGGTTGCCGCGCGGGAAATCGGTGCGACCGATCGATCCCTGAAACAGAACGTCACCAACGATGGCCACCCGTTCCTTTAAATTGACGAAAACCACATGCCCCGGAGTATGACCGGGGCAGTGGACCACAGCAAACTCCTCATTGCCGACCGTCACGGTATCGCCATCTTCCAGCCAGCGGTCAGGCGTGAAAGCAAAGGATTCCGGAAAACCATACCGGGCGCATTGGGTCGGCAACTGATCAATCCAGAATTTATCGTCCTTATGCGGCCCTTCGATCGGGACATTCAGTTTATCATGCAGCGCTTTCGTGCCGCCCGCGTGATCAAGATGTCCATGGGTAATGAGAATTTTCTCAATCGTGACGCCCTGCTTTTCGGCCGCCTCCATAATGCGGTCAAGGTCGCCGCCCGGATCGGTAACGGCCCCCTTCATGGTTTCCTCACACCAGATCAGACTGCAGTTCTGCGCGAATGGCGTCACGGGAATAATAATGGCTTTCATAAAATATCGGAGCGTTGGTTCGCTCCGTCCTTCGGTTATTAAATTTTGCTATCAGCGTTTCAAGGCGCCGAGAATACCACGAAGAAGCGCTTTGGCAATGGTCCGTCCGAGAGAGGAGCTAACCGCCCGTGTCAAAGACTTAATGGCGGCTTCACCAACGCTCTGGCGGTTTGAGGATGTTCGTTTCGGTTCCGGTGTGTTCTCGGGCTCCTTGGTGGCGGCGGCTTTTGCCGCTTTCTCCGCGCGCTCCTGCAGGATCTCATAGGCGGACTGGTTGTCAATCGCCTCGTCATACTTATCCGCAAGATCACTCTCCGTCAGGATACTTTTCCGGATCGTTTGACTGACAGGCCCGAGTTTGGACGACGGGGGTCGGATCAGGGTTCTCTGTACGATGGAGGGTTCACCCTTGTTCTCCAACATAGAGACCAGCGCCTCCCCCACACCGAGGGTGGTGATGACATCTTCAACATCAAATGCAGGGTTGGGGCGATAGGTTTGCGAGGCTAGCCGGATTGCCTTCTGCTGCTTCGGCGTAAAGGCACGGAGGGCATGCTGGATACGATTTCCCAACTGGCCCAATACGGATTCCGGAATATCATCCGGGCTTTGGGTGACAAAAAATATGCCCACGCCCTTGGAGCGGATGAGGCGGACCACTTGTTCAACCTTTTCCAACAGGACTTTGGGGGCGTCGTCGAAAAGCAGATGGGCTTCGTCAAAGAAGAACACGAATTTGGGGCGGTCCGAATCTCCCGCTTCAGGCAGTTCCTCGAACAGTTCTGACAGCATCCAGAGTAAGAACGTACCATACAGACGCGGCGAATTCATTAGCTTATCTGCGGCGAGAATATTCACCATGCCACGGCCCTCTGTATCGACGCGCATGAAATCGCGTAAATCCAGCGACGGTTCACCAAAGAATTTATCCGCGCCCTGATCTTCCAGACGCAGGAGGGAGCGTTGGATGGCGCCAACAGACTGCGGAGATATATTTCCGTAGAGTGCCGAGATTTCCGCCCTCTGTTCATTGACGACGCCCAGAAGCGCCCGCAAATCCTTGAGGTCGAGCAGCAGAAGCCCCTGTTCGTCCGCAACCCGGAAGGCGATATTCATCACGCCTTCCTGTGTGTCGTTCAATTCGAGCATGCGCGAGAGCAACAAGGGGCCGATTTCGGAAATTGTCGTGCGGACAGGATGACCCTGCTCTCCAAACAAATCCCAGAAAACAGCAGGGAATGCAGCCCCCTCATATTCATCTGCAAAGCCAATGGCATCCGCCCGCTTGGTCAGGAAGTCCTGCATATCCGACGTGCGACAGAGGCCGGAAAGATCTCCCTTGGCGTCGGCGAGAAATACCGGCACGCCGGCATTTGAAAACCCTTCTGTCAGCACCTGTAAGGTAACAGTTTTTCCGGTCCCTGTCGCGCCGGCAATAAGACCGTGCCGGTTTCCCCATTTGAGTGGCAGATATTGGTTTTCGCCTGTCCCATCATCGCTCTTGCCGAGGAAAATTCCGTCACTTTTCAAACAGGTCATGATCACTAACATCCTTAATACGGACAAGGGCGGATAACATCAGGTTGAGAAATTTTATACGGGTTGCCCGGCGGCCTCAAGCATCCATTCTCTTACAGCGACGAGTTTGGGGCGGGTCGATTTTCGCGCCGCCGAGACAATCTGAAAGGGTGCGCGGGAACGGCGGACCACATTGAACAGCTTCACCAGCTGTCCGCCATTGATGGCCTCACGAACAAGACCATCAATACCGATGGCGACACCCAATCCGTTTTCTGCTGCGTGCAAAGCCATATTGGCGCTTTCAAAATGAAGACCCTGACTTGAGTCAATGTCATCGATTCCGGCTTCGGCAAGCCAGCGCGGCCAGTCCGTCGGACGCGGGCTTTCATGCAGGAAGACGGCGTTTTTCAGATCTTCCGGATGTTTGAATCTCCGGGCCATTTCCGGGCTGCAGACTGGGTAGGTGTCAACTTCGAGCAATTTATCGATCCGCATCCCGGTCTGTGTCGTGCCCTCCGGCAGTACCTGAATGGAAAGGTCGAAATCATCCCGCTCAAAGTCCGCAGGGTTGAGCGACGTGATCAACTGGACATCAATGTCCGGATGATGTTCGTACAGGTCGGCCCAGCGCGGAATCAGCCAGCGCAGGGCGAACGTCGGATAGGCGCAGATTGAAACGGCGTTACGCCGTGTCTCACTGCGAAGCCGGGCGGATGCCGCCGCGATTTTCTCAAGCGGAAGGGTAATCTCCGCCAGATACTGTCGACCTACTGCCGTGAGTTCAATGCGCTTGTGATGCCGATGAAACAGTGTCTTGCCGAGATATTGCTCCAGCGTCTGAATCTGGCGGCTGACGGCCCCGGGCGTGACGCCAAGTTCTTCCGCTGCTTGATTGAAGCTCAAATAGCGACAGGCAGCTTCAAATGCTCTGAGGCCAGATGTAGAGGGAATATGCAGCATTTATCTCATAATTATGGTTGATAATTTATCAATTATACTATGCTGAATTATCGATTGTCCATTGCCTTTGTTATGCGCATTATATGGCCATAAAAAATGGTCATTGGCAAAAGGCGGGATTGATATGACATTCTTACATAAAAAGCAGGAATTTAAACCTCAGGAGCTTTCTGACTATATCGCACCGGATTGCCATGGCCTCAATTTCTATGAAATTGATATGTCGCTGCAGGATCTGCTGCATTGCTACATGCCAGATAATATGCGGCAGCATCTTGAGCCACACTATCGTCGGCTTGGTGAACTTTCGGGAAATCAGATTGATGACTGGTCCCGTGACGCTGATCGCCATAAACCGGTTCTGCATGCGCGCGATGCCCGTGGCCGTAATGAGGACTGGATCGAGTTTCACCCTTCCTATCGCAAGATGGAGGATGTGGCGTTCCGGGATTTCGGGTTTCACCGGATGTCGCATCGGGAAGGTGTGCTGGGTTGGTCCGGCACTGTGCCGCCGCTTGGGAAATATGTCTTTCAGTATCTCTTCGGCCAGTCCGAGTTTGGCCAGCTTTGCCCGATTTCGGCGACCGAAACCTCGGCCATGTTGATTGAGCGTTATGCGGATGACGCAACGAAGGAGAAATTGCTGGAGCGGATGTTCAGCCAGGATATGGATGAAATCCTGAAGGGCGCCCAGTTCATGACCGAGAAGACAGGGGGCTCCGATGTCTCGAACATCGAACTGCAGGCCCGTTTTGAGAACGGGAACTGGAGACTTTACGGTGAAAAATGGTTCTGTTCCTGCGCGGATGGAGATGTCGCCTTGTTATTGGCACGGCCGGAGGGCGCGCCGGAGGGCAACAGCGGGCTTGCGCTATTCGCCATGCCCCGCAATCTGGATGACGGAAGCCGGAACCCATACCGGATTGTTCGGCTGAAAGACAAGCTCGGGACAAAATCCATGGCATCGGGTGAAATCATCTTTGAGGGGGCTGTCGCTTATCCACTCGGAAAAGTGGGCGCCCATCCAAATCAGGGCCTCAAGCTGATGATGGATCAGGTTAATTTTTCCCGTCTCTCCCATGGTGTGCGCGGCGCAGCAATGATGCGCCGCTGCCTGAATGAGGCTCTGACAGTTGCCAACTATCGCAAGGCTTTTGGGGAGACGATTATAGATAAACCGTTGCTGCGTCGTCAGCTTATGAAACTGATGGTTCCGACGGAGCAAGCTCTTTCCATGTTCATGTATGTCGCGGTTAACCTTGCGAAAGGTGAGGCAGGGGACGAGGCCGCTGCGAAGCTTACTCGTATCCTGACCCCGCTTCTGAAATTCCGGACAGCTCGCGATAATATCCGTGTCGCAACCGGTGCCATGGAAGTGCGCGGTGGTAATGGCTATATCGAGGATTGGGTCAATCCCCGCCTCGTTCGCGACGCCCATCTCGGGGTCCTGTGGGAGGGAACATCGAATATCAACTCCCTCGATGTGACGACCCGCGCGATTGCCCGCGCCGGGGCGCATGAGGATCTCGCACAGGATCTCACCCGGCAAATTGAGGCGAATAATGCACTGCCCGGTCAGTACGCCGGTCAGTTGAAGGGGCTGGTGGATCAGTCAGTCAAATTCGCCGAAGACGTCGCACGTCAGGGCAGGGAAACCCATGCCCGCAAGGCTGCTAGTGCGCTCTATCACGTCACCACCGCCACCTTGATGGCAAACGAAGGCGCGGAGCTTGGTGCGGCCGGGCGTGATGCAAGGCGGTTGCTCCTGTCCCGTATGGTGGTCGATCACAAGCTTGTCGTAGGCAATCCCTTGTCAATTGAAGGCGGCGCATTTGATGATACTGCAACCGACGCACTTTTGAGCGACGCTCCGGTAAGCCTTGAAGAGGCAAGCCGTATCCTTACGCTTTAAGGCTTGCAGTATACGAAAACAGCAGGGATCTCTGCAGGAGAAATGATTATGAACATGAATCTCAAAATCAAGGACAGGAATGAGCGGCAGCTTGAAGACTGGCTCGCCCAGGATTGCCATGGCCTGAATTTTTTCGAAATTGATAACAGCCTGAAAGATCTGTTGACTCTGTATTTGCCGGAAGATCTGCGGACACATATGACGCCGGTATACCAGCGACTAGGTGAAATTGCAGGCAATCGTCTTGACGATCTGGCCCGGCTATGTGATCGCCATGCGCCGGTATTGCACCCGAGAGACGCGCGCGGGAGAAATCGGGACTGGATCGAGTTTCACCCGGCCTACCGCGAAATGGAGAAAATCGGCTATGGGGATTTCGGGATACATTGCATGTCGCGAAAGGCCGGTGTGCATGGCTGGCCCGAAAAAATCCCGCCGATGGCGAAATATGTCTTTCAATACCTTTTCACCCAGTCTGAATTCGGCCTGATGTGCCCGATCTCCGTCACCGATACCTCTGCCATGCTGCTTGAAAGATATGGTCCGGAAATCGCCAAGGAAAAATACCTCGCCAGAATGCACAGCCAGGATATGGATGACATCTATATGGGCGGCCAGTTCATGACCGAGAAGATTGGCGGCTCGGAAGTGGCCAATCTCGCAGTCACCGCGCGGGAGGAAAATGGCGAATGGCGCCTGTATGGGGACAAGTGGTTCTGTTCCTGCGCGGACGCGGAAGTGTGCCTGGTGCTGGCACGGCCCGAAGGGGCGCCGGAAGGTAACTCCGGTCTCGCGATTTTTGCTGTGCCCCGACATCTCGATGATGGGGAGCGGAACAATTATCGTATCGTTCGTCTGAAGGACAAGATGGGAACGAAATCCATGGCGTCAGGAGAGATTATTTTCGACGGCGCAATCTGCTACCCATTCGGCGATGTGGGTGCAAAGCCGAACCCCGGTCTGCGCCAGATGATGGACCAGGTAAGCATGTCACGCCTGTCACATGGGGTAAGGGCGTCGGGTATGATGCGTCGCTGCCTGAATGAGGCAATGGTGTCATCCAGATCACGGGACGTATTTGGTGAACCGATAATAAACAAGCCCCTTCTGAGGCGTCAGCTGCTGAAACTTATGGTGCCGACCGAGCAGGCGCTTTCCATGGTCATGCATGTTGCCTCCGTACTCCATAAAGCCGAGAGTGGTGACAAGGATGCGGAAAAACTCAACCGGATTTTGACGCCTCTGGTAAAGTTTCGTGCCTGCCGCGATAACGTAACCGTTGCGACCGGTGCACTTGAAGTGCGCGGCGGCAATGGCTTTATCGAAGATTGGGTTAATTCCCGGCTTGTCCGGGATGCCCATACGGGCCTTCTCTGGGAGGGAACGTCCAACATCAACGCACTGGATATTACAACCCGGGCAATTGCAGGCGTCGGCGCTCATGAAAATCTCGCCGAGGACCTTAAGGGTCGGCTGCAGGATGCAACGGGACTTCCCGGGCAGTTCGCAGGGGAGCTTTCCGGCCTGATTGATCGTGCCAAGAAATTTGCCGAAGATATCGCGACGAGCAGGAATGAAACCCAGGCACGTCAGGCGGCAGATGCGCTTTATCATGTTACCACAGCGACGCTGCTGGCAACGGAAGGGGCAGCGCTTGGCAAAGCGGGCGGCGATGCCCGACGCATGTTGCTTGCGAGATTGGTGATGGATACGCGGTTGCGACCTCATGACCCACTTAGTAATGGCGACGGGAGTTTTGAGATAGAAGCTGGAAACTATCTCCTTGATGACAAGCCGGTTCCACTGGATGCCGCGGCGGACCTGCTGCGAATTTAGGATCGATTAGCACCAGAAAACAATAAGAATAAATGCGAAATCGAAAGTACTCCCCGACCGTGGCAATTTGTCGCTGCCGGGGACTTTTTTTATAAAAATAACTTAAATACAAATAGTTAGTGCTTGTTCGGGCTATGTTTCTGTTAGTTTTTCCTGCAGATTTCATCCTGCGTCATCTCACCACATGGAGGGCTTTGGATAATAGCGGAATAATATGCTCAAGAGTGAGGTTGTGACCCCATAAAGGAGCCCGCGGGATATGTTTGATACCTTGAAAGCGCGAAATTCGCCGACGGCTAAATGTAATGCCCAGATACTCCGCTTTGAACGGCAGGAAAAAAATACTGTATCGGATCGGTATATCATGCCGGGGTCCCCTTGCTCATCCTGTAGCGCCCGCAGCAAGGCCATTTGCGCGGGATTGAGCGATGACGAGATGGACGGGTTCTCCCGGAATATCCGGACACGCCTGATCAAGGCCGGAAATTCCATTTATCGGGAATTTGAAAAGGCAAACTATTTCTACACCGTTGTGTCGGGGGAGATACGGCTCGCAAACCTGCTGGGAGATGGTCGCCGTCAACTAACAGCATTCAAGTCGGCTGGTGATTTGCTGGGGGAGCATAATGGGGGGATCTATCAGTCAGATGCGGAAGCCGTCTGCGATGCAGTCGTTTGCCAGATACCCATCAAGATCCTGGAGAAATACACGAATGAAGTTCCGGCAATGCGGGTAACGCTGAATACCAAGATGCAGAACGAACTGTGTGATTTGCGGCATCACGCGATCCTTTTGGGACGAAAAACGCCGATAGAGAAAATCGCGACGTTCCTGACAGCGCGTTCGGAGAATTGCGAATGGTCGGATGATGATAAGGCTGAAGTTGTTCTGACGATGGGAAGAAGCGATATTGCGGATTTTCTGGGCCTCACAATTGAAACCGTCAGCCGAACAATTACGAAGCTCAAGAATATGGGCTTGTTGCTGGTGCCCACATCGCATTCCATCGTCATCACGGATCAGGCATGCCTAAAGCGCCTTGCAGAAAATGAACAATAACGCTTGGGTGAAGTCGGCAGCTATATTTTAGTGTATAAGCCGCCGCTATGACCGAAGTTGCAATATTATGCGGCGTTGATTTAAATCAATGATCATGGTAGCTATTTTTCTTAGTTTGCAGTTTTGAGGGGGGACGGTGTCCGGTTGCTGCGGCTGAGAAGTTGCGGCTATTCGTTCGCTCACTCCTGGTATCTATGTCTAAAGACGGAACCTGGATATGAACATGTTATGGCTCGCGTTTACAATTATCGGCGTATTGACGGGGGTCATCCTGTCGGCGAAGGCCGTTGATTCGACAATGATACTTCATGGCATGATGTTTTCCTTTGCCAGCATTCTGAGCGCCTTTGCGCTGATTGCACGACATTATAGAAATGCCAGTGCACCAAGTTTGTCGAACGGAAATGGCAGCGTTAATTACAACACGGAAATTCTGAAGGCCGGTGTGATCGCGTCGGCATTCTGGGGGATTGTCGGATTTGCCGTCGGCCTTGTAATCGCGTTGCAACTTGCTTTCCCGGTTCTGAACTTCGATCTGCCCTGGACAAATTTCGGCAGGCTTCGCCCGCTTCATACTTCTGCCGTTGTCTTTGCCTTTGGCGGAAATATCCTGATTATGACGTCCTTTCATGTCGTGCAGCGGACTTGTCGCGCCCGGCTTGCCGGTGATATCGCGCCCTGGTTCGTTTTCTGGGGATATCAGCTTTTCATCGTGTTGGCTGCTACTGGCTACGTTCTTGGCGTCACACAGTCGAAGGAGTATGCGGAGCCGGAGTGGTATGTGGATATCTGGCTAACCCTTGTCTGGGTTGTCTATCTCCTGGTCTTTCTGGCGACCCTGTGGCGGCGTCAGGAGAAACATATATACGTCGCCAACTGGTTCTACCTGGCGTTTATCGTGACAATTGCAATGCTGCATGTCGTGAATAATCTTTCCGTTCCTGTCAGTTTTGCAGGCGTGAAAGTTACTCCCTCTTTGCCGGCGTACAGAGTGCACTTACTCAATGGTGGTATGGGCATAATGCCGTGGGCTTCTTCCTGACGGCAGGCTTCCTTGGGATTATGTATTACTATATCCCGAAGCGGGTAAATCGGCCGGTTTATTCATATCGCCTGTCGATCATTCATTTCTGGTCGCTGATATTTCTGTATATCTGGGCGGGGCCGCATCATTTGCACTACACGGCGCTGCCCGATTGGGCGCAGACGCTTGGCATGACTTTCTCGGTCATGCTGTGGATGCCCTCATGGGGGGGGATGATCAACGGGTTGATGACCCTGTCCGGCGCCTGGGACAAGCTTCGGACCGATCCGGTCGTCCGCTTCCTTGTGACATCCGTTGCCTTCTACGGAATGAGTACGTTTGAAGGTCCGCTTATGTCGATCAAGGCCGTCAACGCGCTTAGCCATTACACCGACTGGACAATCGGCCATGTTCATTCAGGGGCGCTTGGCTGGGTCGCCTATATCAGTTTTGGTGCGCTTTACTTTATGGTGCCGATACTGTGGAAGCGTAAATCGCTCTATTCGGACGCACTCGTTAATCTGCATTTCTGGATTTCCACTATCGGTATTCTTTTATACATCACCGCGATGTGGGTGTCCGGAATCCTGCAAGGCCTGATGTGGCGGGCTTACGATGCCTTCGGATTCCTTGAATATTCCTTCAGTGAGACAGTTGAGGCAATGCATCCTTTCTACGTCATTCGGGCGCTTGGCGGAGCCCTCTTCCTGATTGGGGCGCTAATCATGATCTACAATCTCTGGCGGTCTGCACGAGGCGATGTCCGGGTGAAAGAAGAGGGCAAACTGGTCCTTAACCTGGAATATGCGGGAGCGAGGTAAGGAATATGCAGCAACATAAAGTCGTTGAGAAAAACTCTATCCTGATGCTTGTTCTTGTCCTGATCGTGGTCTCCATCGGGGGGCTGGTCGAGATTGCGCCGCTGTTCTACCTGGAAAGCACGATTGAAAAGGTGAAGGGCATGCGCCCCTACAGCCCGCTGGAGCTTGCCGGGCGGGATATTTATATCCGCGAGGGCTGCTATAACTGTCATAGCCAGATGGTGCGCCCGCTTCGTGATGAGGCGGAAAGATATGGCCATTACTCTCTGGCGGCGGAAAGCATGTATGATCACCCGTTCCAATGGGGTTCAAAACGGACAGGCCCGGACCTTGCGCGCGTGGGCGGCCGTTATTCGGATGAATGGCATGTGACCCATATGAATAATCCGCGCGATGTCGTGCCGGAATCCGTTATGCCCGGTTACCCCTTCTTGGCGAAAACGCCGCTGGAAGTGCCGAACATTACCGGAAATCTGGAAACTAACGGATTAGTTGGGGTTCCCTACACGGAAGACATGATCACTAACGCAGAGCTGGACCTGAGAATGCAGGTCGATCCGGAGGCGGACGAGATCGACGCCTTCCTGGAGCGGTATCCGAAGGCACAAGTGCGGGATTTTGATGGAAATCCGGCAATGCTTTCCGAGCTTGATGCGTTGATTGCCTATCTTCAGATGATGGGAACACTTGTTGATTTCACGTCCTATGACGTGGACGCCAATAAACGCTAGGGAGAGAGATCATGGATTATCATGACGTTTCAGCCTTCGCCCAAAGTTACGGCCTGCTCTACCTATTCGGTTTGTTTATCGCGGTATTAGTTTACGCGCTATGGCCGCGAAACAAGGAAAAATTCGACAAGGCCGCCCAGATCCCGTTTGAGGAAGATTAAGATGTCCAAGGAAGTTGAAAAAGACGAATTCTCCGGCACCGAAACTACCGGTCACGAATGGGACGGCATCAAGGAACTGGATACACCCATGCCGCGCTGGTGGCTATGGACGATGTACGGCACAATAATCTGGTCAATCGGCTATTGGATTGTGATGCCGGCCTGGCCCCTGATAAGCAACTATACGGAAGGGTTTCTCGGTTATTCGTCGAGGGGGGCGCTGGAACAGGAAATGGTGGAGGCAACCGCTGCCCATGCAGGTGATCGGGCCGCCCTCGTAGCGGCTGAACTGGAGGACGTAAAGAGTAATGATCAGCTATACCAGTTTGCGCTGCGTGGTGGAAAATCGGCTTATGCCGTGAATTGTTCACAGTGCCACGGCTCGGGCGCGGCAGGTGCGCCAGGCTTTCCGAACCTCAATGATGACGCCTGGCTCTGGGGCGGCAGTGTTGGCGAGATTTATGAAACCATCAAATACGGTATCCGATCCGATCATGAAGACACTAGAATAGGAGAGATGCCCGCTTTCCTGACGAATGAAATGCTGGATAGAGCGCAAATCAACGACGTTACCGAATATGTCCTGTCGCTTTCCGAAGCGCGGGAAGATAAAGATGCGGTTACGCGCGGTGAGGTCGTGTTCCAAGAAAACTGTGCGTCTTGCCATAGGGAAAACGCAAAAGGTAATCCGGAGTTTGGCGCGCCAAACCTGACGGATGCCATTTGGTTTTATGGCAAGGACAAGGATGTTATCCTTCGAACCATTTCCAGGGGGCGGAATAATGTTATGCCAGCCTGGATAGATCGACTTGACGATGCAACAATCCGTCAGTTGGCTTTGTATGTACACTCTCTCGGGGGCGGGGAGTAAATCCGTTTAACCTGTCCATTTCTGGAGTAAAGGTTGTGGTTGATAGCTCCATTGAGAATATTGACGTTCGCCCCGTCAATAAGAAAGAAAACCGGGCGCTTTTCGCCAAGCGTGAAAAAATCCAGCCGAAGAAGGCGCGCGGGTCTTTTCGCCGCCTCAAATGGATCATCATGGGCGTTACACTGGCGATTTATTATATTACGCCGTGGATTCGCTGGGATCGGGGAGAGAGCGGACCGGATCAGGCTGTACTTGTCGATCTGGCGCGGGAGCGCTTTTATTTTTTCTTTATCGAGATCTGGCCGCAGGAAGTTTACTACATCACCGGATTGCTCATTCTGGCCGCGATATCGCTGTTCTTGGTGACATCTTTGTTTGGGCGCGCATGGTGCGGTTATTCCTGCCCGCAAACTGTCTGGACCGATCTTTTCATCTTCGTTGAACGAATGGTGGAAGGGGACAGGAACGCCCGTCTCAAGCTCGACAAGGCGCCGATGACAATCGGGAAGTTGTCGAAACGTGTCTTGAAACACAGCATCTGGATCGTTATCGGCGTTCTCACTGGTGGCGCATGGGTATTCTATTTTGCAGATGCCCCGACGCTGCTAAGAGAGCTTTTCACTCTCGAAGCACCTGTCATCGCCTATTCCAGTGTCGCCCTGTTGACGGCGACGACCTATGTGTTCGGCGGGTTGATGCGGGAACAGGTTTGCACGTACATGTGTCCCTGGCCACGTATTCAGGGCGCGATGGTGGACGAGGATACCCTGACTGTCACCTATCACGGTGCGCGGGGAGAGCCACGTGGACCACATAAGAAAAACGACACATGGGAAGGACGCGGGCATTGCATAGACTGTAACCAGTGTGTTGCTGTATGTCCCATGGGAATAGATATCCGCGACGGGTTGCAGCTTGAATGTATTACCTGTGCACTCTGTATTGATGCTTGCAATGATGTGATGGACAAGGTTGATCTGCCGCGCGGATTGATCAGCTATGATACGCATGAGGGCCAGTTCGACAGTAATCCCGAGCGCAAGCTGAAATTACGCTTCATCCGGCCCCGCACCATTGCTTATGGCTTGATACTGGCTCTGGTCGGTGCGATTATGCTTGTTACTTTGCTGAATCGCTCCATTCTGGATGTCAATGTTATCCGGGATCGCAATCCGTTGTTTGTGACGCTATCGGACGGCTCTATCCGCAACGGCTATACAGTAAAAATCCTCAATAAGGTCCATGAAACACGGCAGTTCCGGATCGAAGTTGAGGGGATAGAAGGCTTGAGGGCGTGGCTTGACGTCTCTGCGGAGGATGATCGGCCGCTACTGGTGACCGTCCCGGCAGACGCGCTTTCCAGCTACAAGCTGTATGTATCTGCGCCTGCGGATAGTCTGGAGGACAGAAGCACAGATATTGATGTCATTGTCACCGATTTCGAAAGCGCTGAACGTGAAATACAGGAAACCAGCTTCAAGGGGCCGGACAAATGAGTACTAGCATTGAGGGCAAGCGGCTTACAGGGCGCCATGTGGCGCTGATGCTGGCTGCCTTTTTCGGATTAATGTTCGCTGTTAATGGGATCTTTGTTTATTTCGCATTGGGTAGCTTCTCGGGCGTAAGCGAGTCCGATGCCTATAAGCGGGGTCTTTCCTATAATCAGGAAATCGACCAACACGCCCGACAAACCGCACGCAACTGGCATTCCGATATTGAATTTGTTCAGACGGGAGCGGTGCAAGGGTTGCTGACACTGGATATTCGCGATGCAGATGGCAGGGTGCTTGAGGGTATGCGCGTCGTTGCTACTATTCGCCGCCCTGTAATTGATGGAACTGACCAGGAGGCCTCATTGCTGTATGACGGGATGAAGTACCACACTGATTTGTCCGTCGTTGGGCCGGGGCAATGGGATATCTCCATTCTGGTCCATGGTGGCGGCTATGAGGAACCTTATCGGTTGGACAAGAGGGTATGGCTGAAGTAGCTCTTGAAAAGCGTGAAAGCCTCAGGGTAGATCGCACCCATGATCTGGGAGCCGGATGCTGCTCTGGCGGCGGATTGGCGCTGGCGGCAGTATCAACACCTGGTGACGACTATACGGACTTTGTAAGTGCCGATCCTTCCGCATTTGTCGAGACGGACCAGGATGGCAACGCCATGTTGCATATGCTGGTTGAGAACATGCATTGTGCAAACTGCATCAAGATGATTGAGCAAACCCTGAAGTCAAATGATGCGGTACTCGACGCACGGGTGAATTTTTCAACCCGCCGCTTGTTTCTGCGATGGCGGTCAGGGGAAGCCGAAGTCGGGGATCTGGTAAGGTCCGTGATCGCCCTTGGGTATCCGTTGACCCCCTATAACCCGGAGATGATCAGGTCGGCGGCGGCGGAAGAAAATACGAGATTGCTCCGTGCGCTGGCAGTTGCGGGCTTTGCTGCAGCAAATGTTATGCTGCTTTCCGTCTCCGTCTGGGCGGGACTTTTTTCCGACGATATGGGGCCGGCAACACGTGATTTCCTGCATTGGGTATCGGCGATGATAGCCTTGCCGGCAGTGGCGTATGCGGGCCAGCCGTTTTTCAAATCTGCGCTTGGCGCGCTTCGGGCGGGCCGCGTCAATATGGACGTGCCCATCTCCCTCGCCGTTATCCTTGCTGCAGGAATGAGTTTGGCGGAGACAATTCAGAGCGGGCTGCACGTCTATTTCGACGCGTCTGTCACCCTTCTGTTTTTTCTCCTCATTGGCCGCTACCTTGATAACGCGGCCCGTAGTAAGGCACGGTCTGCGGCGGAGCGGCTGGTGATGCTGAAAGCTGTTGCCGCGACCCTCATCCTGCCGGATGGTAGTCGCAAAACGGTACCGGTCGAGGCCGTAACGCCAGGATCGCGGGTTCAGATCATGACTGGCGATAGATTGCCGGTCGATGGTGTTGTCGCGGCGGGGCAATCTGAGCTGGATGTCAGTCTGATCACGGGCGAAAGCCTGCCTACTGTCGTCAATGCTGGCGATAATGTCTTCGCGGGAACCTTCAATTTGAGCGCACCGCTGGAGGTTCGGGCAACGAAAACCGGCGATAACACCTTGCTTGGCGATATTGTCCGTCTAATGGAAGCTGCGGAGCAGGGGCGCGCGAAATATGTCCGCCTCGCAGACCGGATAGCGGGATATTACGCCCCTGCTGTGCATATTCTTGCTGCGGCCACATTTGTTGGCTGGTGGATTTTTGCCGGGAGTTGGCAGGTGGCGCTTATGCAGGCGGTCGCTGTCCTCATCATAACCTGTCCTTGCGCGCTGGGCCTCGCTGTGCCCGTGGTGCAGGTGGTGGCCAGCGGGCGTCTGTTGTTGAAGGGAATTCTGGTAAAGGCGGCTGATGGACTGGAGCGGTTGGCGGAAGTCGATGTGATTGTTTTTGATAAGACCGGGACGTTGACTGAAGGACGCCTTGACCTCGTCAACCGGGATGATATTCCGGAAGAGACCCTCAACCTCGCAGCCCGCCTTGCCCGCAACAGCCGCCATCCACTCGCGATGGCTGTCGCCCGTGTCGGCAGTGCTGTCGGTAGCCATCTTGCCGTAACGGAGTGCCCGGGGCTTGGGCTTAAGGCCGTTTGCTCCGGCGAGGAGGTTCGTCTCGGAAATCGGGAGTTTTGCTCAGTTGCTGCCTTGGATAACAGCGGGTTTCCACCCGGCCCTGAACTCTGGCTGCGCGCGGGTCAACGTGAGGCCGTTCAGTTTCGCTTCAAGGATCGTTTGCGCCCCGGAGCGCATGCGGCGATCAACAAGCTGAAATCGCGGGGATATGCAATAGAAATTTTGTCAGGTGATCGCACTGAAGTGGTCGAAGAGCTTGCGACTGCTCTGGGAGTGGAGAACTGGCGGGCGCAGCAAAAGCCGGAAGACAAGGTCAACCGCCTTAAATCACTCGTTGCAAAAGGGAATAAGCCATTGATGGTTGGGGATGGATTGAATGATGCACCTGCGTTGGCGGCCGCTCATGTCTCCCTTTCTCCGGCAAGCGCTGCCGATATCAGTCAGACGGCCGCTGATTTTGTATTTCAGGGGCGGGACCTTTTGGCCGTTCCCGAAACGATTTATGTTGCCTGTGTGGCCCGGAGATTGATTTTACAGAATTTCTCCCTTGCGTTTCTTTATAACGCAATCGCTATCCCGCTCGCCGTGGCCGGGATCGTGACGCCGCTGATCGCGGCGATCGCCATGTCCGCCTCTTCGTTGGTCGTTTGCCTCAATTCCCTGAGGCTTCGCCTTGAACGAACCGATGTTCAGTCATGAGTGTCCTGATTTATCTGATACCGGTTGCGTTATTTCTTGGCGGGCTTGGGCTTGCCGCCTTCCTTTGGAGCCTTAAAAGTGGCCAGTATGAAGATCTGGACGGCGCCGCCAATCGCATTCTCATCGATGATGAGGAAGACGATCTTTCATGATAATACGCAAAATCGCTGTGGCAGAAAGCTGGCGATTTTGAATCTCTCCTGATACTGTGTCTATCTTTGAAGGAATCCGGATAGCGTAAATCATCATGGCAATTTGGGGAAAAATTATCGGCGGAACGGCCGGGCTTCTCGTGGGCGGGCCGCTCGGCGCCTTGGTTGGCGGCCTTGCAGGTCACGCGGTTGATAAATACCGCGAAACCACCACGGAGATTGACGAGGGCATAGGTGGGCATCAGGTCAAGCAGGTTGCCTTCACCATTGCGGTTATTGCGCTTGGCGCGAAAATGGCCAAGGCCGATGGGGTCGTCACGCGTGAAGAAGTCAAGATCTTCAAGCAGGTTTTCCGTATTCCGCCGAACGAGGAAAAGAACGTCGGGCGTGTCTTCAATATGGCGCGCCAGGATACGGCGGGCTACGAAGAATATGCCGCTCAGGTCGAGCGAATGTTTCGCGATACGCCGCATCTTATGGAAGATCTTCTGCATGGCCTGTTTGCCATCGCGATGGCCGATGGTGTCCTGCATCCCGATGAGGATATCTATCTTCAGAATGTGGCGTCGATCTTTGGTTTCAATGAAGCCGCCTACGCTCGTATCCGAAGTTATCATGCTAAGGACGGAGAGGGTGATCCGTACCAGATTCTGGGTGTCTCGGCGGATGTTTCGGATGCAGAGCTTAAGCAGGCGTATCGAAGTCTTATCCGGGAGAACCATCCTGACAAGGTGATCGCCGAAGGCCTGCCGCAGGAATTTGTAGATGTTGCCAACGCAAAACTTGCCAAGATAAATGCTGCTTATGATCAGATAGTCAAAATACGCGGGCTCTGACCCCTGGAATCGGAATAGACATTGAGCAATAAAGATCTTGCCCTCATCCTGCTGGTAAATATGTTGTGGGCATCCAATTTCCTTGCGGCGAAGATCGGCATGGAAATCTTTTCGCCAATCCTGTTTACGGCAATCCGGTTCTCAATCGTTATTCTCATTATGGTTCCCTTCGTCACCTTACCTCATGGCTATTGGCGGAAAATGATCCTTGTCGGGCTAATCATGGGGGTGTTTCACTTCACCCTGATGTTCTGGGGCCTGTCATTGTCTCCGGATATCTCCTCAGTTGCGATCATCAACCAGACCTTCGTCCCGTTTTCCGCTCTTTTAGCGATGATTTTCCTGAAAGAAAAAATCGGATGGCGGCGCTGGACAGCAATTGGCCTTGCTTTCTCCGGAGTGATGGTAATCGGCTTTGATCCGGCCATATTTGCCAATCTGCTCTCGCCGACGTTGGTCGTCATCGCGTCCTTCCTTGTATCGCTGAACATGGTGATCGTCCGGACCATGCCCGGCGTCGGCGCGGTGAACCTGACATTCTGGACCGCGGCGATTGGCGTTGTTCCGCTCTATATCATTTCATTTCTTGTTGAGGATGGGCAGTATAGCGCTGTACAGGCAGCCGAATGGGAACAATGGTCAGCCGTTGCCTTTTCGGCTATCGGTGCGACAGTCGTTGGTCATGGCATTACCAATTACCTGATACGGCGCTATCCTGTCAGCACCATCTCTCCCTACTTCCTTTTGGTGCCGGTTTTTGCCGTTGCTCTGGGCATTGTGTTCTGGGGCGATATACTTACGATAGAACTGATGATTGGAGGGGCGATGGTCATGAGCGGCGTGACAGTTATCACGCTCCGGTCCGCTAAAAAGAAACCCATTGAGGAGCCTGATGGCGCTTGAAAATATTTTATGGCACCCATCGCCAAACTTTGATGAGCGGGACGCAGACACGTCAATTGACATGCTTGTCCTCCATTATACGGGGATGCGAACGGCAGCAGAGGCGCTTGACCACCTAACCGATGAGACGGCTAAAGTCAGTGCGCATTATTTTATCGATGAGGATGGGCAGGTCACGGCCCTTGTGCGGGAGGAGCATCGTTCATGGCATGCGGGTATTTCCCGGTGGCGCGGGCAGAGTAATATCAACGCCCACTCAATCGGGATAGAGATCGTCAATCCCGGCCATGAATTCGGCTATCGATCGTTTCCGAAGGCGCAGATGACGGCAGTCAAGGCGTTATCGGCTGATATCGTCGCCCGACATAGTATCCCGCCGCGAAATGTTGTGGGACATTCTGACGTGGCGCCGGAGCGGAAAGAGGATCCGGGTGAGTTGTTCGACTGGTATGGCTTGTTCGAGGCGGGAGTAGGATTGTGGTTTCAGGCTAGTGCCGCCATCCCCCATAGTGATACAATAGTCTCAATCGGTGCCGAAGGGCCTGAGGTTTTCGAGTTGCAACAGGCGCTTCAGGAAATCGGATACTCAGCAACGCCAACAGGCATTTTTGATGCATCGCTTGAGTATATAATCTGCGCCTTTCAGCGGCATTGGCGCTCCACACGCGTGGACGGTGTTGCAGATCCCGAAACACAAGGCATCATTTATGCCGTTCTTGCCGAAGTTCGCCGCTTGACTTGATACTGCGCCGCGCTTAGTTACATTCTGGCAGATGGCTGGATGATCGCCGCTTATCTTGAAGGGTGAGGGGAGGAAAGTCCGGGCTCCACGGAAATGCGATGCCGGTTAATGGCCGGCGGGGGCGACCCCAGGGAAAGTGCCACAGAAAGCAAACCGCCCGGATTTTCCGGGTAAGGGTGAAAGGGTGCGGTAAGAGCGCACCGCGCGCCTGGCAACAGGGGCGGCATGGTAAACCCCATCGGGAGCAAAACCAAATAGGGATGATCGGCGCAGGGGCAACCCGTGCGCAAGCCGGTTTTCCGGGCTGTCATCCGGGTTGGTTGCTTGAGGTGTCTGGCAACAGGCATCCTAGATGAATGATCATCCCCTGTTCACAGGGACAGAACCCGGCTTACAGGCCATCTGCCTTATTTTCTGCAGTAAAGTGCAGGACAATGATAGATTGGCGGTGACGTCTTTGTACGGTAGGAAATGACATGGTGTTTTTGCGGGCGGCAGGTCTTGGGTTGATGGCAGTTCTAGTGCCCGGCTTGGCGGCGCCTGCTTTCGCCGCCGGCACGGATATGCCGTCCCTCGTCTATGATATCGGTATCAGTATTTTCGTCGCCAGTATGCTCGCCATTCTCTTTGTCCGAGTCAAAATCCCGAGTATCGCCGCTTTTCTGGTTTGTGGCATTCTGATCGGGCCGATCGGCATCAAGCTGATTACCCAGCCGGAAAATATCGAGACTATCGCCGAGCTCGGTTTTATCCTGCTGCTGTTCATGATCGGGATGGAAATTGATCTTCGCCGAATGCTTCGCAGCGGCAAGATGATTATCGCTTCCGGCCTGTTGCAATATCCGTTGACCGTGGTGTTTGGCATTCTTGTGGGTAAGGCGCTCGCCTGGGCAGGATTGTCGACGATTGGTAATAACTATGACGCGCTGTATTTCGGCCTTTTTATCGCCGCCTCGTCAACCCTTCTTGTGATCAAGCTTTTCCAGGAGAAGTACGAACTGGATACAGAGCCCGGACGGATTGCACTCGGCTTGCTTGTCTTTCAGGATTTCTGGGCAATCATCGTGATTATCCTGCAGCCTTCCTTCGCAGCGCCGGAACTGGCGCCGGTACTATATACGATGCTGGCGATTGCGCTCTTATCAATCGTGTCCTATTTGCTTGCGAAAAGCCTTGTTCCGCTGGTGTTCCGCTGGCTCTCAAAAGAACCGCAGATGATGCTGGTAGGCGCGCTCGGCTGGTGCTTTGCCATCGTGTTTATTGGTCGCGGGTTTGAATATGTCGGGGATTATGTCTTCGGAGAAGGCAAGCATATGTCTGTTGCCACGGGAATGAGCGCGCTGATCGCCGGACTTTCAGTAGCGACGCTCCCCTACAGCCGGGAGATTGTGGCGAAAGTCGGCATCGTGAGAGATTTTTTCATTACGCTTTTCTTTGTTGGTCTTGGGATGAGTGTGCCGCCGATTGAAGGGATCGACGTTATCCTGATTGCTGTGGCGCTTGCCTTTTTCGCAATTTTAAGCCGCCAGATTATCTTTTTTCCGTTGCTGTACTTCACGGGCGGGGACCAACGTCACGCCGAGGTCGCCTCCATTCGGCTTGCGCAAATTTCGGAGTTTGGTCTCGTCATCTCCTATCTGGGGACGCAGTATGGCCATATCTCGAATGAATTCGCGAGTGCGATCATTTTCGCCTTCATCATTACGGCGCTCCTCACGCCAACCCTCTACAAGCAGGCTTACAAAATACATCGCTGGATGGCTCCCTATTTACAGGCGATCGGGTTTCGAGAGCCAGAGGAAGGAGCCGTCGATACAGAGCGGAATTTCGATCTGGTCCTTTTGGGTTTTCATAGAGTGGCCTCATCTCTTTTGCATGATATCGCGAAAAAAAATCCGGATCTCCTGCCGCGCATTCTGGTGATTGATTTCAATGTTCATCTCCATCCGGCCATCCGCAAGCTCGGGGTATCGGTGCGATATGGTGATTTGTCCAACGACGAAATCCTCCTCCATGCCGGTGTTGGCAAGGCGAAGGTCGTTGTTTCCACAATTCCCGACGATATTCTTCGGGGGACCAATAACAAGGAATTGGTGGAAGTCGTCCGCCGGATAAACAAGGATGCGATTGTCATCGCCAATGCCGAGGAACTTGGCTCTGCGCAGCAAGTTTATAACAGCGGTGCGGATTATGTGTACATGGGTCGCATCAATACTGCCCGCACGCTGGAAGAGATCATCGTTCGAACAATGGATGGTGCGCTTTCGGATTACCGCCGGGAACAGGAAGAACTTCATGGCCGAGATCATGAAAGAACGGAAATCCTGAAGTAATTTGCCTCTCGATCCCCGGCGCGCCGGGATATATGACGTTCATATATTAGAAATTCGCGAATCTCTTTCGGGTTAATTCAAAAAATCCATGAATTTCCAAATAAATTTCGGAATACTCTGACGCTTTGACCTCGTTCGAAGTCGGGGCCGCGGCCCTTTGCGCAGGCAAATCATCACTCATTAATTGATTTCAGATTTGAACGGATTAAGAACAAATAATGAACATGAAATAAATAAACCATTACTTTCAACCTCGACGGCAGTAAGCCGATTATTTGAATACTATTACAGAAACAGCAAATTTTTAACTTATTTTTACCAATTTTGCTGCTTGAAACCCGCCATTTTCCAGCCGTTTTCCATTGACTTCCATAAAATCCCATGATACTCCAGTTTTTACCCATGATACGCCAGAAATGCTTGTTTTTACCGGTCCGTACCGGAAATTCGTAAGGAGCAGCCCGGCAATTGGAGAAATTTTATAGGGGGATTTCGGCTGTATGGCCCTGTTTCTGTCCACATATGTAAACAAGGTCGATAAGAAGGGGCGGGTTTCCGTCCCGGCGCGATTTCGCGCGATCCTTGCTGCAAAGGGCTTTGACAGTGTTGTCCTGCTGCCGACCGTGAAAGGCGATGCCATTGATGCATGCGGTATGGATGTGATGGAGCGGGTGATGGAAAAAATTGGCGGCTTTGATCCTTTCTCTGAAGATCGCGAAAGTTACGCCGATGCTCTGATGAGCGACGCGATCGAGCTACCGATTGATGGTGACGGACGTATTATGGTGCCCCTCGATATGCTTGAAAATGCAGGTATAGACGGTCAATGCGCGTTTGTCGGGCGCGGCGACAGTTTTCAGCTTTGGCAGCCCGCGGCTTTTGAAGTTCGTAAAAAGCAGGCCCGCACTCGCGCCGCCAAAAAGCGGGCCTCCAGCTCAGAGTTGGGATCTGACGGAGAGGGCAATGAGTAATCAGGGCGCTCCGCATATTTCCGTACTTCTGCGTGAAGTGCTGGATATCCTCACGCCAAGGGATGGCGGCGTTTACGTCGACGGTACTTTTGGCGCCGGAGGATACAGCCGCGCTATTCTTGAGTCTGCGGATTGCAAGGTTTTTGGCATTGACCGTGATCCCCTCGCAATTTCCATCGGCCAGGAAATGGCGAAGGAATATTCCGATCGGCTGATCATGATTGAAGGTTGTTACGCGGATATGGAGAAGTTGCTTTCCGCTCAGGGTGGCGACGTGGTTGATGGTATAGCGCTTGATATCGGTGTTTCGTCCATGCAGATCGATGAAGCAGAGCGCGGCTTTTCATTCATGCGCGAAGGGCCGCTTGATATGCGGATGTCCGGCAAGGGTCGGACAGCAGCAGAAGTTGTTAATGAAGAATCTGAAGCAGAACTCGCCAGGATTATTTTTGTGTATGGCGAGGAGCAAAGATCACGCGCAATTGCGCGTGCAGTAGCCGAAAGACGCGAGTTGGCGCCTTTCAAGAGTACAGTTGAGTTAGCGGAAGTGGTGGCTTCGGTTGTTCGTCCAACAGGTAAGGGCATTCATCCGGCGACGCGTACCTTCCAAGCGTTGCGTATAGTAGTAAATGATGAACTTGGGCAGCTGGTCAAGGGTCTGGCCGCATCCGAACGATTGCTTACTCCCGGTGGTCGTTTAGCGGTTGTATCTTTCCATAGTCTTGAAGACCGACGCGTGAAAAAATTCCTGTCAGCAAGGTCTGAAGGGCGTGCCAGGCCGTCTCGTCATGTTCCTGTCTCGGACGAGGGGCCAGCTCCCACTTTCAAGCTTATCAAGCGCGGCGCCTTCAAGGCACGCGCTGACGAATTGGCCGTCAATCCGCGCTCGCGTTCGGCCCGTCTGAGAGGGGCGATCAGGACATCGGCGCCAGCCTGGACGGAGGCCGCATGAAGTTAAACCTGACAATTTTGACCCTGGTTCTTTTTGCGGCTGTATCCTACGGCCTTTACCAGCTTTCCTACGAAGTGCAGGAACTGGAAAAAGACCTTACGTCATTGAACGCGAATATTGCCGAGAATAAAGAGGCAGTCCGCATCCTGAAGGCGGAATGGACCTACCAGAATCGCCCTGATGTATTACAGGCACTCGCCAGCAAGTATCTGCCGTTACTGTTGATAGCGCCTTATCAGGTTGCGTCCGTTGGTGAAGTTCCCTATCCGCCTGTGGACCCGGAGCAATATTCCGTACCCGTGCCACGCTATAATCCCCATCGTGATTATTCTCCGACTGAAAGAACTCCAACAGGGCCTGTGCAACTCGCCACCTTTACGGGCACGGGGCGTTTGCAATGAGCGAACTGACTTGGCTCACTAAGTCACCTCGCTCCCGCATTTCGCTGACGACATCCCTCGGCCACAACAATCTGGAAGATCGTCATACACCATTGCGCCTTGATGGCAGTGCCAAGGAAACGCTGGAGCAGGGGCGCAACCGTCTTGTCATGGCCGGCGTCATCTTTGCTTTCTGCTTTGTCATTCTGGCCGGTCGGCTTGTCGGGCTCGCGATTAGCGGGATAGGTGAAGATGAGATGATGGCCGCCGATTCCGATATCTCGCTGCCGGTCGCTATTGGCGAGAGCAAGCGCGCTGAAATTCGCGATCGTAACGGCGTTCTGTTGGCAACCACGCTTACGACGGCTTCCTTGTTTGCAGAGCCAAAAAAGGTAATCGACCCGAAGGAATTGGCGGCGAAGCTGACAACAGTTCTGGATGATCTGGGTGAGGCGACGATCCTGAGCAGGCTTTCGTCAGCCCGTAACTTTGTCTGGCTCAAGCGCAACCTGACACCGTCGCAGCAATATCAGGTGAATGCCCTTGGCATTCCCGGTCTCCATTTCCGCTCGGAGGAAAAAAGATTTTATCCCATGGGGGCGCTGGTTTCGCATGTGATGGGCTTTACCGATGTAGATAATCACGGAATTGCCGGGGTGGAGAAGTATTTCGACGCGCAGCTCGACGGCTCGGAGGACAGCCCCGCGCAGGATTTGACCCTTTCCATAGACGTGCGTATCCAGCATGCCCTGCGCGATGAGCTCTCCCGCCATATGTCGGTGTTCCGGGCGATCGGAGCGGCGGGCATGGTCATGGATGTCAAGACCGGCGAGATCCTCGGGATGGTGTCCCTGCCTGACTTTGACCCGAACCGGCCAAATGATTTTTCCGGCGATTCCAAGTTTAACCGGATCACTCTTGGCGTTTACGAGATGGGCTCGACCTTCAAGACATTCACCACGGCGATGGCGCTTGATGCAGGCATCGTCAACCTGAAGGATGGTTATGACGCAACTGAGCCCATTCGCAAGGCCGGTTTTCGAATTCGGGATGATCATCCGAAAAAGCGCTGGTTGTCGGTTCCGGAAATCTTCATGTATTCGTCGAACATCGGTGCCGCGAAAATGGCGGATGAGGTAGGGCCGAAAAACCACAAAGCGTTTCTCGCGAAGCTGGGCATGCTCGAAAAGCCGTCGCTTGAAATACCGGAGATCGGCGCCCCAATTTTGCCGCCAAGATGGAATAGTCTGGAGACAATGACGATTTCTTTCGGTCATGGACTGTCCGTCAGTCCCTTGCAGCTCAGTACGGGGATTACGGCGATTGTCAACGGTGGCGATTATATTAACCCGACAGTGGTTCGGCGTGATGACATGAAGGTTACGCCGGTACGTCAGATCATTCGCGAGGATACTTCGAGCATCATGCGTCGGTTGATGCGGCTTGTCGTTGAAAAGGGGACGGGCGGCAGAGCGGCAGCGGCGGGTTACCTTGTTGGCGGCAAGACCGGGACCGCGGAAAAGGCGGTTGGCGGAAGTTATAAACGCGATGCCGTTATTGCCTCCTTTGTGAGCGCA
Source organism: Sneathiella sp. (assembly GCA_040880045.1). Taxonomy (GTDB): domain Bacteria; phylum Pseudomonadota; class Alphaproteobacteria; order Sneathiellales; family Sneathiellaceae; genus Sneathiella. The sequence goes on along the minus strand of JBBDJF010000126.1, from coordinate 31,544 downwards.
TTTCCGATGAATGATCCACGCTATGTTGTGTTCGCCATGCTGGATGAACCAAAAGGGAATGCAGAAACCCACGGATTCAGGAGCGCGGGCTGGACAGCGGCACCGATTGTCGGGCGGCTTATTTCCCGTATCGGACCGATATTATCGATCTCGCCCGTTAACGAGGAAAGCGAAGTCGTTCAAAAGGCGATGTTTATTCCCCTCAACTCAAGGGAGAAGAAACTTGCGTCTTTCTGAGTTGATGAAAGGGCGGGATGTGCCCGTGGTTCATGACAAGCATGTCAAGGGGCTGACGGCGGATAGCCGGAATGTGGAGCCGGGCTTCCTGTTTGCGGCGCTGTCGGGGACAAGAGCCGATGGCCGCGAGTATATTGAGGAGGCGGCAAGCAAAGGGGCTGTTGCCATTCTCACTGACACGGCGTATGAGCCGGAAGATTGCAACCTTCCGTGCTTTCGCGAGGAAAATCCGCGCTTGATGCTGGCCCGGCTGGCGTCGCGTTTCTACGGTGCAGAGCCTGAAACAATTGCGGCAGTGACCGGGACGAATGGAAAAACGTCCGTTGCCTATTTTACCCGCGCGCTCTGGGAAGCCATGGATTTGCCAGCGGCAAGCATTGGTACGCTCGGTGTCGTTATGCCGGACCAGGTGATCCCACTCGGGTATACGACGCCGGACCCAGTGCTGTTGCACAAGACCCTGACATATCTGGTCGGCCATGGTATCCAGCATGCGGTTATCGAAGCGTCGAGCCATGGTCTTGATCAATATCGCCTTGATGGGGCATGCATCAAGTCTGCGGCGTTCACCAATCTCACGCGGGACCATCTTGACTATCATCCTTCATCTGGGGATTACCTCAACGCGAAGCTGGGGCTTATCTCAAGGGTCCTGGATCGAACAGGCACAGCGGTTCTGAACGCGGATTCCGAAGTTTACCCCACCTTTTTGCGCGCCGCAAAAGACCGCGGGGTCAAGATCATCTCCTATGGCCGCGAGGGAGAGGAAATAAAACTCATAAATGTCACCCCCGAAAGTGCGGGGCAGGTCATCACTATTGATGTATTCGGCATGCGGCATGAGATAATGCTGCCGCTTGCTGGCGAATTTCAAGCCTTGAACGCCCTTTGCGCGTTGGGCCTGGTAATCGGGGCGGGAGGCGATCCGACCGTGGCAAGCAAGGCGCTTTCCAAATTAACCAATGTGCCGGGCCGTCTGGAGCTTGTGGCCCAACTTGAGAATAATGCAGCCATTTATGTTGATTATGCTCATTCCCCGGATGCGTTGGAAACTGTCCTTGAGGCGGTGCGCAGCCATGCCAAAGGTAAAATCGTTGTGGTGTTTGGCTGTGGCGGTGACCGGGACAAGGGAAAACGCGCTGAAATGGGCCGCATTGCCGGTCTTTATGCGGACCGCGCCATTGTCACAGACGATAATCCACGGACCGAGAATGCGGCCCTGATCCGGGCTGATATTATCGTTGCCTGTCCGGAAGCCCTGAATATTGGAGATCGATATGCGGCGATTGAGGCAGCCATCAACGAACTGGGCCCGGACGATATTCTCGTCGTTGCAGGCAAAGGCCACGAAGAGGGACAGGTGATCGGCACCCAGACGATCCCTTTTAACGACAAGATTGCTGTGCAGCAGATTGTTGCTGAGTTAGGGGGCGGCAATGGCTGATGCGCCGCTCTGGAAAGGGGTTGACGTTATCGCCGCCGTTAATGGCAGGGCGACTCGTGATAGCTGGGACGCAACTGGTGTTTCCATCGATAGCCGGTCCCTGGCACCCGGTGATCTATTTGTCGCGATCGTTGGTCCGGTTCACGATGGCCATAAATTCGCGAAAGCCGCGCATGAAAATGGTGCGGCGGCACTGCTGTTGAGCCAGGCGCCGGATGATCTGCCGAAAGGCGCAAATGTTGTTCTGGTTGACGATACGCTGAAGGCTCTTGAATATCTTGGCCGCGCCGCTCGCGTAAGAACGAAAGCGCAAATAGCTGCGGTTACCGGCAGTGTTGGCAAGACCGGCACAAAGGAATCCCTGCTGCATATCCTGTCGCGGCAAGGGAAAACTCATGCCAGCGTTGGCAGCTTCAATAATCATTGGGGAGTTCCCCTCTCCCTTTCTCGAATGCCGGAAGATACCAAATTCGCCATTTTTGAATTGGGGATGAATCATCCCGGTGAGCTGGGACCGTTGTCACGCATGGTGCGTCCGCATGTTGCCATGATTACCACGATCGAGGCTGTCCATCTCGAATTTTTCCCTGACGTTGAGGCCATTGCCCGGGCGAAGGCGGAAATATTCGAAGGCCTGACGCCAAGCGGCTCGGTTATCCTAAATGGGGATAACAGCTACGGCGGTTTGCTGAAAAGCATCGCGGCAAATGCCGGGATCACGCGTATCCTGACTTTCGGTGAAAAATCCGAGGCGGATGTCCGCCTTACGGACTTTACCCTCTATGCGGATCATAGCGAATTGGCGGTCAAGATTGCCTCTCATGATGTGTTTTTCCGTCTCGGCGTGCCGGGTCGCCACTGGGTGAGTAATATCCTCGGTGTGCTCGGTGTTATCAGCGAGCTGGGTGCTGATATTGAGCAGGCCGCCGACGCGCTCGGTGATCTGCAGTTACCGAAGGGCCGCGGTGCGCGTCATATGGTGCCGTGCCCTGGCGGCAGCTATATGGTGGTGGATGACAGCTATAATGCCAGTCCGGCGTCCATGCGGGCATCGCTTGAGGTGCTTCATAATCTCTATCCCGACGGCAAAGGGCGGCGTATCGCTGTTCTGGGTGATATGCTTGAACTTGGCGATAAGTCTGCCGATATTCATCGCAGCCTGAAAGAAGATGTCTGCGCTGCAGAGGTAACTCTCCTGTTTGCCTGCGGGGCGAATATGGCGCATTTGGCGAAATCCATGCCAAACGCCATCACAACTTTTCATGCGGCGACGTCCGACCAGTTGATAGAGCCATTGCTGGCGTCGGTAGGGGCCGGGGATATCGTATTAATAAAAGGCTCTCTGGGCAGCAAAATGCGCCTCCCGCTTGAAGCCTTGCTCGCGCGCCGACCTGAGATTCTGACGGCCGCCGAACAGAGGGGGCGCTGATGCTCTATAATTTTTTATTCCCGCTGGCCGACGATTTTGCTCTCTTTAACCTTTTTCGCTACCTGACTTTTCGAACAGGCGGTGCGGTCATGACGGCGCTCCTGATCAGCTTTATCTGTGGTCCTAGTGTTATCAGATGGTTGAAAAGCAAACAGCATCGGGGACAGCCGATCCGCGATGATGGCCCGCAAAGCCATATTATTGCCAAGCAGGGGACACCAACGATGGGTGGTTCCCTTATTTTGCTGGCGCTGGCGATCAGTACCATTCTCTGGGCGGATTTGAGCAATACATATGTCTGGGTGGTCCTGTTGGTCACCCTTGGCTTTGGCGCCATCGGTTTTGCAGATGATTACCTGAAAGTTAGCCGCCACAATACACGCGGCCTGCCGGGTAAGTTAAAACTGCTTTTGGAGTTCATAATTGCCGGCTTGGCTGGGTATGTCGTAATGGCGAGTTCGCCTGTTGAGATTTCGGGTATCCTGACAATCCCGTTTTTCAAGAACGCCATTCTCCAGCTTGGCTGGTTTTACGTGCCTTTCGCCATACTGGTCACCGTTGGCGCGGGAAATGCTGTCAATCTGACGGACGGACTGGATGGCCTTGCGATTGTACCGGTGATGATTGCGGCGGCATCATTTGCGCTGATCGCCTATCTGGTTGGTAACGCCGTCTTTTCCAGCTATCTGCAGATTCAGTATGTGCCGGGGTCTGGAGAATTGACTGTTTTTTGCGGGGCGCTGATCGGGGCAAGTCTGGGCTTTCTCTGGTTTAATGCGCCGCCGGCTATGGTTTTTATGGGAGATACAGGGTCGCTTGCCATGGGCGGCGCTCTAGGCTCCATCAGCCTTGTGGCGCGGCATGAAATCGTTTTGGCCATCATCGGCGGCCTTTTCGTGCTGGAGACGGTTTCGGTCATTGTACAGGTAGCGTCGTATAAAATGACGGGCAGGCGGGTTTTCCGTATGGCGCCGCTGCATCATCATTTTGAGCAAAAAGGCTGGGCCGAACCGACTATCGTTATCCGCTTCTGGATTATCGCCGTGATTCTTGCCCTCGTCGGTCTTGCATCGTTGAAATTGAGGTGAGGGAATGATGCACAGCCACGCATATCAGCATAAGAATATCGCCGTATTCGGCTTAGGAAAAAGCGGGCTGGCGACGGCACGCCAGCTTCATCTCGGCGCGGCGCATGTATTTGTATGGGATGACGATGAAGCCCGCCGCAAAGCCGCGCTGGACGCTGGTCTGACAGTTCAGGATCCTTTCCAGATAAGCTGGCCTGCGGCCGAGGCCCTGGTGCTAAGCCCGGGCGTTCCTCTCACTCATCCCGCGCCGCATCCGGTCGTCGAGCTGGCTAGAAAGGCGGGAGCGTCCGTGATTGGTGATGTGGAGATTTTCCTGCAGGAGAAATCCGCGGGTCGCGTGATTGGGGTCACCGGCACAAATGGTAAATCGACGACATCCGCGCTTATCCATCATTTGTTAAGCGAGGCGGGCAAACAATCCGCGCTGGGCGGCAATATCGGCACACCGGTGATGGACCTGCCCGAATTGGACATGGATGGACACTATGTTCTTGAGCTTTCCTCCTACCAGCTTGATCTTACACCGTCCTGGCGGGCGGATATCGCTGTTCTGCTCAATATTACGCCGGATCATCTTGATCGCCATGGTGACATGGCCGGGTATGCGGCGGTCAAGCGGCGGATTTTCCAACGTCAGGGCAAGCACGATGTTGCAATCATTAACATTGATGATCCGCTCTGCGAACATATTGCAACCTGCATCGCCATACATGGTGAAGGCCGGATTATACCTATCTCAACTACCACGCCCGTCGACGGCGGGGTTACTGTCATTGACGGCCGCCTTGAGGACCAGTCCTTCGGCGATCAATCTTGGACGATGGATATTTCAAAGATTGGTTCCTTGCGCGGCCGTCATAACTGGCAAAATGCGGCGGCGGCTGTCGCCGCGGCACGAAATGCCGGACTCACGCCAGATGAAATTCGTGCTGGGCTTACTTCTTTCGGCGGCCTCGCCCATCGGATGGAGGAAGTCGGGCGGTGGAAAAATGTTCTTTTCATCAATGATTCTAAGGCAACCAACGCCGAAGCAGCCGAAAAAGCCCTGACCAGCTTCGACAATATTTTCTGGATTGCGGGTGGTCGGAAAAAAGCCGGGGGCATAACGGCTCTCGCTGCCCATTTCGATCGAATTCGCGAGGCATTCCTGATCGGTGAGGCCGCGGAAAATTTTGAGGCGACGCTGAAGGGCAAAGTGCCCACCCGAAAATGTGTCGATCTTGAAGATGCCGTTCGAAAGGCCGCTGGATCGGCACTTGCTTTCGGGAATAAAGAGGCCGTGGTACTGCTGTCTCCTGCTGCGGCCAGTTTTGATCAGTTCACGAGTTTTGAAGCACGCGGCGATGAATTCCGCGCCGCCGCAAAACGATGGATAGAGGAGGCGTCATGACGACGTTCACACGCCTTGATCGTTCTGTCGTTGGAAGCTGGTGGTGGACGGTTGACCGCTGGACACTGGTTGCGGTTGGTCTGTTGGTCGCTATGGGCGGCGTGATGGTCCTTGCCGCAAGCCCGGCGATTGCAGCCCGGCTTAATCTTGATAATTTTCATTTTGTTCGCCGCCAGTTCATGTATCTGCCAATGGCTGCGATGATTATCTTCGCGGTTTCATTGTTTTCACCGCTTTGGATACGGCGCCTGGCTGTCGTCAGCTTTGGTGTTTTCTCGCTTTTGACAATTGCGACGCTTCTTGTCGGCCCGGAAGTGAAGGGTGCACATCGCTGGCTGCAATTCGGCAGCTTCACCTTGCAGCCGACGGAATTTCTCAAACCCTCCTTCGCGGTCGTAGCCGCATGGATGTTTGCGGAACAACGACGGAGCGATGAAATTCCGGGGAACCTGATTTCGATCCTGTTGTTTATGTTTGTGATTTCCCTGCTGCTGCTACAGCCTGATGTCGGCATGACACTTCTCGTTTCTGCTGTCTGGTTTGTTCAGTTTTTCCTTGCCGGTCTTCCTATTGTCTGGGTGGTGATGTTTGTTGTTGTCGGTATCGTCAGTGCGGCGGCGGCCTACAGTCTGTTCCCCCATGTTGCCAGCAGAGTTGACCGCTTCCTCGATCCGTCAGGTGGCGAAAACTACCAGATAGAGCGCGCGATGGAGGCGTTCCAGACGGGTGGCTTCCTCGGCGTTGGGCCCGGCGACGGCTCGGTAAAGCGGCAACTACCGGATGCGCATACGGATTTCATCTTTGCGGTGCTGGGTGAGGAATTCGGCGTAGTTGTCTGTCTCCTCGTAGTTGCGATTTTTGCATTCATAGTCCTTCGCGGATTTAGCCGCCTGCTGGAAGAAAAGAACTTCTTCGTGGTTCTTGCCGCCGCTGGGCTGCTCACTCAGTTCGGCCTTCAGGCGGTTGTGAATATTGGCGTCAATTTACGCCTGATGCCGACCAAAGGCATGACGTTGCCGTTTATCTCCTATGGCGGCTCGTCAATGTTCGCATTGGCCCTTCTAATGGGAATGCTGCTTGCCTTGAGCCGTCGCCGCGCCGGCGCGGGGGAACTTAAATGACGGTTGTAAAGAAAAATATAGTTCTTGCGAGCGGGGGTACCGGTGGACACATCTTCCCGGCTCGCGCCCTTGCCGAGGAGCTCACCTCGCGCGGATTTGCCGTTACGCTGATAACGGACGGCCGGGGTGAAAAATTTGAACAGCTATTCCCGGGGGTTAGCATTCTGCAAGTCAAGGCAGGATCGCCCTCTGCTCGCGGAATAGTCGGCAAGGTAAAGGCGATATGTGCGCTGGCTATTGGCTTTTTCCAGTCACGCAGGATCTTGCGACGCCTTAAGCCAGCGGTTGTCGTTGGTTTTGGCGGTTATCCTTCAATGCCGCCCGCGGCGGCGGCGGCGAGTCTCGGTATCCCCTTGCTGTTGCATGAGCAAAATGCCGTCCTGGGACGTGTGAATAAACTGCTGGCAGGCCATGCGCGGATCATAGCAACCTCCTTCGATCACACGGAAAGTCCGGATAATGAAATTGCAAACAAGATGATCTATACGGGCAACCCCGTTCGGCGCGCGATCTTGCCGTTATTCGGCAGGCGTTATGAAGGCCCTGCGCCGGAAGGGCGGATCAGGTTGCTTATCCTGGGGGGAAGTCAGGGGGCGACGATCCTGTCTGAAGTTGTGCCTGCGGCATTGGCCGCGCTTCCCGATGACTTGAAATCGCGCCTGCATGTAACGCAGCAATGTCGCGCCGAAGACCTGGAGGCGGTTCGCGCCCTTTACAGCGGGGCAGATATTGAGGCCAATCTCGCCACCTTTTTTGACAATGTCGCCGACCTGTTGGGAGAATGCCATCTGGCAATCACCCGTTCCGGTGCATCGACACTGTCTGAACTGACAGTGGCGGGACGACCCTCGCTTCTTGTGCCTTACAAGCACGCCATGGATGATCATCAACGTAAAAACGGGGAGAACGCAGTCGCTCGCGGTGCGGCAAGATTAATCCTGCAGGATAACTTTACGGTAGAGGAGGCGACACGCCAGCTTACCTATCTTCTGCGTCACCCGGATTGTCTATCTGTTATGGCCAACGCGGCATCCAGCCTTGGCGAAATTCACGCTGCTGAAAAACTTGCGGACCTGGTGGAGGGATGCAAGCCAGCCAACAGTAGCAGCAGTAACAATGGAAAGGCCGCAGCATGAGAACGTTACCGCTAGATATGGGCCTTGTGCATTTTGTCGGGATCGGCGGGATCGGGATGAGCGGTATTGCAGAGGTCATGAATACGCTTGGCTATCAGGTGCAGGGCTCCGATCTTGCCGCCAATGCGAATGTGGAACGCCTGCGCGCTCTCGGAATTACCGTTCATGAAGGTCATGACGCGAAAAATCTCGGTGAGGCGCAGGTGGTTGTGATCTCCTCTGCCGTAAAAGCGGATAACCCGGAAGTGCGTGAAGCGCGAGACCATCTTATCCCCGTAGTCCGTCGCGCTGAAATGCTGGCGGAACTGATGCGCCTGAAATGGGCGATTGCTGTTGGGGGCACCCACGGTAAAACAACGACAACCTCGATGCTGGCAAGCCTTCTGGACGCCGCGGGAATGGAGCCGACGGTGATCAATGGCGGCATCATCAACGCCTATGGGACCAATGCCCGGCTTGGGAAGGGCGAGTGGATGGTGGTTGAGGCAGACGAATCCGACGGCAGTTTTACCAAGCTGCCCGCAACCATCGCCGTTGTGACGAATATCGACCCGGAGCATCTTGATTTCTACGGGGATTTTGACGGGGTCCGGGATGCGTTTCAAACCTTCGTGCAGAATATCCCCTTTTATGGTTTCGCCGCTGTCTGCATCGACCATCCTGAAGTTCAGGCCCTTATCGGGCGAATTTCCGATCGCCGTCTGGTCTCTTATGGGCAGTCGCCCCAGGCGGATTACCGGGCAACGGATATTCGATTTGTCGACGGTCATGCCCATTTTGACGTTGTCCTGAGCGATCGGGTGGACGGTGAAACCCGACTGATGAAAGGGTTTGAGTTGCCAATGCCGGGTAATCATAATGTGATGAACGCTTTGGCGGCCATCGCTGTCGGCAAGGAGATGGATTTCTCGGAGGAGGATATCAAGAAGGGCCTGCGCGCCTTTGGTGGCGTCAAGCGACGATTCACCAAGACCGGGGAAGTGAATGGCGTGACGATCATTGACGATTATGGTCATCATCCCGTCGAAATATCGTCCGTTCTCTCTGCTGCGCGTCAGGCGTATGACAAGAAAATAATAGCTGTTGTGCAACCGCACCGCTATTCCCGTCTTCATGACCTGTTTGAGGAATTCTGTACCTGCTTCAATGACGCCGATACGGTCATTGTCGCGGATATCTATGCTGCGGGAGAAGAGCCGCTGCCGGGAATTGATCGTGATCATTTCGTTGAAGGCTTGCGCGCACGGGGTCATCGTCATGTGCTTGCCCTTGAGGGACCCGGATCGCTGGCAGGCCTGATCAAGGAAGTCAGTCATCCTGGTGATGTCGTTGTTTGTCTCGGTGCCGGATCAATTTCAACCTGGGCCAACAACCTGCCGGGAGAACTTGACGCACTTCCGGATCGGAAAGGGGAAGGATGAACGCGATGTCTCCCTCAGTTCCGAAGAAAGCAAAGACAGGTACGTTGATGGACCGGATGCCTGCTGTGCGGGGACGCCTTCGGGAAAAGGCGGATCTTGGCAAGGTTACCTGGTTTCAGGTCGGCGGACCTGCTGATATAATGTTCAAGCCTGAAGACGAGGCTGATCTTGCGGATTTCCTGAAGAATCTGCCGCGGGATATCCCGGCTTACGTCATCGGTGTCGGGTCAAACCTTCTGGTGCGCGATGCGGGCGTGCGCGGCGTCGTTATTCGTCTTGGCCGGCATTTTGCGAAAATCAATAATAACGGCGAAAAGCTGATCGTTGGCGCGGGCGCACTCGATGGCCATGTGGCACGTTTTGCGGCCGATGCCGGCCTTGAGGGTGCGGAGTTCCTGAGCGGGATTCCAGGTGGTATTGGTGGCGCGCTCCGTATGAACGCGGGCGCCTATGGTGCCGATATTTCAGAGATTTTCCTGTCAGCTGTGGCCTATGATCGTGAAGGCAAGCGGCATGAGCTGTCGTTGAAGGATATGGGGTTTTCCTATCGCCATACGGATATCCCGAAAGACTGGATTTTTACGCAAGCGATTTTTCAGCTATCACCGGGAAATACCAGCGAGATACTGGGTCGCATGGCGGATATCTCGCGGAACCGGGAAGAAAGTCAACCGGTCAGAAGCCGCACCGGTGGCTCCACATTTGCGAACCCGCCTGGCAAGAAGGCATGGGAATTGATCGACAGCGTCGGTGGGCGGGGTCTTACCATTGGAAATGCCATGGTGTCCGAGAAGCATTGCAATTTCCTGATCAACACGGGCGCGGCGCGGGCTGCTGACCTAGAGGCGATTGGCGAAGAACTTCGCCGCCGGGTTTTCGTTGCGCATGACGTGTTGCTGCGATGGGAAATTGTCCGCCTTGGGGCCGCTGAGAAGAAATCGGAAGGAAAGGCGTTATGAAACATGTCGCTGTGCTAATGGGCGGCTGGTCTGCCGAACGGGAAGTATCAATGAACAGCGGGCTCGCCTGTGCGGAAGCGTTGAAAAAAAGCGGATATCAGGTGACGCCCGTCGATGTCGGGCGCAATATCGCAGAAACCCTGTGCGAGGTTAAACCCGATGTCTGCTTTAATGCCCTGCATGGTCGTTATGGAGAAGACGGTTATATTCAGGGCCTGCTCGAAATTATAGGCATCCCCTATACCCATTCGGGCGTTCTTGCGTCGGCGCTTGCCATGGACAAGGCGGTCGCCAAATCTCTCTTTGTACAGGCGGGAATTCCCGTTGCAGATGGGAAAATCCTGACACGCAAGGAAATTCAGGGTGGCGCAACCTATCCAAAACCGTTCGTTGTCAAGCCGTTGAATGAAGGCTCCAGCGTCGGTGTGACCATCATACTTGAAGACGAGAACATGAGTCTTCAGGATTTACCCTGGACGTTCGGCGAAAAGGTGTTGGTCGAGAGCTTTATTCCGGGTCGGGAAATTCAGGTGGCGGTCATGGGGGAAGAGGCGCTTGGCGCGGTTGAAATCCGGCCCCTCGGACGGTTTTATGATTACGAGGCGAAATATACCGAAGGTAAGGCAGAGCATCTGATGCCAGCCCCGTTGAACGAGACGGATTATGCGGAAGCGTTACGTCTGTCCCTGCTTGCTCACCAGACCCTGGGATGCCGGGGGGTCAGCCGGAGCGATTTACGATTTGATGATACCGGTAAGGGCGCAGGAAAGTTTTATATGCTGGAAACCAACACCCAGCCCGGCATGACATCGCTCAGCCTTGTGCCGGAAATCGCTGCTCATTCCGGTATTTCCTTTGAAGAGCTGGTCAGTTGGATTGTGGAGGATGCCTCATGCGACCGATAACCATTGATCGGAACGACCGCGTCGTTCCTCAGGCCCGCCCGCGGAAGTCAGCGAGGAAAGGTGGCCTTTTCAAGGCTTTGTTTGGCGGGTCGAAGAAAAAGCCTGCTAAACGCAAGGCGGAACCCAGGCTTTCGTCTGAGGGAACCTTTTCGCGCCTTGGCGGCATGTCGGTCCAGATTACCGATCGGATCAGCGCATCCTTTCGACAGGAAAAACCCCGACGGGGCGGGCGGCGCAAGCCTGTGCCGGCCTGGCGCAAGCCTGCACTGATTTGCGGCGGTGTCCTGTTGATTGCCGTAATTATCGGTGGCGTCACAAACTTCATCGTGCGTACAGAAGTTGTTGAGAAAAGTGCGGCATGGATCGACAAACAACAACAATCACTCGCGGAAGTGTTCGGCCTGACCGTGCAGGAAGTCAGCGTAATCGGGCGCGACAAGGCGTCCGGGTCGGATATCCTGAAGGTCCTGAACGTCAAACGTGGTGACAGCATACTCGGTGTTGATCCCGACGCAGCGCGGGAGCGGCTGGAAACACTGGGGTGGATTGAAACGGCTTCGGTGATGCGCCGCTATCCTGATGAAATTCTGATCGAAATCACGGAACGGCGCCCTTACGCCCGTTGGCAGATTGATGGAAAAACCGGCGTGATTGATCGAACCGGCGTGGTTGTCTCGGAAAAAGATGATGCGGCGTTCCGCTATCTGCCGAGAGTTGTCGGGCCGGGCGCGAATGCACATGCCGCGGAGTTGTTTGATATGCTTGCACAGACGCCCGAACTTTTTACCCGACTGGCAAATGCCGTTCGTATTCGCGATCGACGGTGGAACCTGGAGTTTGAGAATGGAGTAACGGTCTTGCTACCCGAAAAAGGTGCGTTACAGGCCTGGAAGCAGCTCTACCAGATCCAGAATGAACAGAAAATCCTCGATAAGGATGTTGTTGCGATTGACCTTCGTGCCAGCGACCGGACGTATGTGCGGCTGAAGGAAGATTCGGCGAAGCTTCGCCGACTCGCGGGAAATGACGCATGAGCGATCAGATGATGGAAAAGAACGTACAGAAGACGGAGCGTATGGAGAGTTAATGGCAGCGGGACGTAATGGACCTTTGGCGGCACTGGATGTCGGTTCGACAAAAGTATGCTGTTTTGTTGCGCTTGAAGAGGCGGGACGTCTTCGTGTGACCGGAATTGGGCATCAGGTCAGCCGGGGATTGCGTGCGGGCGGCATCACCAACATGGAGATGGCGGAAGAGGCGATCCGTTCTGCCGTTGACGCGGCGGAGCGTATGGCGGGGGAAACCGTCCGAGAAGTGTATCTTGGGGTGTCGGCCGGAAAACCTGCATCGCAAACGGTTGATGTGGAGATGTCCATCGGAGGACAGGAAATCACGGAAAGGGATTTGCAGCGCACGCTGAAGGAAGCCCGTGCAAGTTACCAGCCGGAGGGTCGCACCGTCGTTCACGCGCTGCCGGTTGGCTATACAGTCGATGGTAATCGCGGCATTCGTGACCCGCGTGGCATGTATGGGGAAAATCTTGGTATCAGCATGCATATGGTGTCCTTGCAAAACAGTCACATGCGTAATCTCGCCAATTGCGTGGAACGATGCCACCTTGGCGTGGCTGGCATGGTTACCGCGCCATACGCTTCCGGCCTTGCATGTCTGGTTGAGGATGAAATGGACCTTGGCGTCACGGTCATCGATATGGGCGGTGGCTCCACCTCTTTTGCAGTCTTCTACGATGGGGAGATGGTCTATAGCGAGGTCATCCCGGTTGGCGGGGGCCATGTCAGCAATGATATCGCGCGCGGCCTTTCCACGACGCTCGCCAATGCGGAACGCATGAAAACGCTCTATGGCAATGCGCTCGCGAGCCCTGCCGACGAAAAGGAAATCATCGATGTGCCGTTAATCGGTGAGGTCGATCATGATGTCGCCAATCACGTGCCGCGTTCCATGCTGGTGGGCATTATCAAGCCACGCCTTGAGGAAATTCTGGAACTGGTGAATGACCGTTTGATTGCGTCCGGATTCAACAAGGTTGCCGGACGACGGGCGGTACTCTGTGGCGGCGCGGCGCAGCTTGCCGGGCTACAGGAGCTTACCGCACGCGTTCTCGATAAGCAGGTCCGCATGGGTAAACCTATCCGTGTTAAGGGACTCGCCGATGCGACGGACGGTCCGGCCTTTACGACGGCGGCCGGACTGCTGTCCTATGCCGTGCGAGAAAGATTTGATGAGGGCATCAAGATGTCGGTGGCGGAAAAGCCGCCAAAAAACCGGTTCCTGAGAGTTGGAAACTGGTTCAAGGAGAATTTTTAGCCATAAAAATGCATAAAAATTTTCAATATAGTGAGAAGTAGGGTTTCATTAACCACAATATTTGGTATTAATTAGCTGTTCGTCAGCGTAACCAAGGAGGAGAGTACCGTGAGTATCAATTTGTCAGTGCCGGAACAGTCAGAGTTGAAGCCAAAAATCCTGGTATTGGGCGTTGGAGGGGCTGGCGGTAACGCAGTGAACAACATGATTACCTCCGAGCTTCAGGGGGTCGAGTTTGTCGTGGCCAACACAGACGCGCAGGCCTTGAAACAGAGTTTGGCGGAGCGACGTATTCAACTTGGGGCTGAGCTGACGGAAGGCCTGGGTGCAGGATCGAAGCCGCATATCGGCGCGGGCGCTGCCGAAGAAGCAATTGACGAAATAACCGGTCACCTTGAGGGCGTGCATATGTGCTTTATCACCGCTGGAATGGGCGGTGGAACAGGAACAGGAGCGGCGCCGGTTGTCGCGCGCGCCGCCCGCGAAAGAGGTATCCTGACGGTTGGTGTGGTCACCAAGCCCTTCCAGTTTGAGGGTAACCACCGGATGCGCATCGCGGAAGAGGGCATCGAAGAGCTCCAGCGCTACGTAGACACGCTGATCATTATTCCGAATCAGAATCTGTTCCGTATCGCGAACGAGAAAACCACCTTTGCCGACGCCTTCAATATGGCGGATGAAGTGCTTCATTCCGGCGTTCGTGGCGTGACCGACCTGATGGTCATGCCCGGCCTGATCAATCTCGACTTTGCCGATGTGAACACTGTCATGAACGAGATGGGCAAGGCAATGATGGGCACCGGCGAGGCGAGCGGTGAAAACCGGGCGATTGAGGCCGCAGAAGCCGCGATCTCCAACCCGCTTCTGGATGATGTATCCATGAAGGGCGCGCGCGGCGTTCTCATTAATATCACCGGCGGGATGGATCTTACCTTGTATGAACTGGATGAGGCCGCAAACCGTATTCGCAGCGAAGTCGATCCGGAAGCGAATATCATTGTCGGATCAACCTTCGATACCGAAATGGAAGGCCGGATGCGGGTTTCTGTGGTTGCAACAGGCATCGATGCGCTGGAAATTCATAAGGCCAATTCCCCGAACGTCACCTCGCTCCTGTCGGTAAAGGGTGAAGGAAAATCCGCTCTATCCGGAACAAGGGGTTCTGGTGACGCAGCCGGGCCGATGGTCCCCGCAGCGGCCGCTATTTCCGCATCCGGGTTTGGAGCAAGCGTGCCCGGGGGAAATTTCTCCGGTCAGCCGGTTGCACAAAGTTCAGGCCCGTCGGAGGGCTCCGATAATCTGGAGATGGGGTCAACCTCCGCAGATAATACGATGGTGCGCGGCAATCTTGCGGTAGATCGGGAGCGGGATCTGCTATCCGATATCGATGGGGAAATGGAAGAAAGCGACCATGCCCCCGCCGAAACCGAAGGCCGGGACAGCCCGTTTAAGGCGCCACCGGCAATCAAGGTAGATAAAAGCCCGGAAAAGCTGGTCAATCCAGATGCGCAGCAGGTTCTCTCCGATACGGCGGATACGAAGTCAAAAAGGCGCGGTCCGAGCCTGTTTGAAAGAATGACAGGTGTCGGCCGATCCTTCAAGAAGGATACAAAGGAAGAGGCGTCTACTCCCGTCCGGCGGGAACCGACGACACGCCGCGCTGCCCCTTCAGCGGCCGCCCCGTCGCCCGAAGCTCCGCCAGTACGAAAGGAAACCGTTTCATCGGTCAAGATCGACCAGAAACAGGACGATGAAGATTTGCTGGATATCCCGGCATTCCTTCGCCGACAAGCGAACTAGTCTGCAACTGGGGCAACAAGAAAAGGCATGAAACCAATCGGTTTCATGCCTTTTTTATACGCGGCGAACTATTTGCCCATGACTAGCCTGTATTTAATTCGCGTCGGGAAGTAACGCGGCTTTTAATCTAGAAGCAATCGCAGCCGTGACAGGGTTTTGCGGCAGTCGAAGGAGCAGTGAGGGTTTCCCGCAAGCTCCGTAAGCCATTAGCTATCAAAACCAAGAGACTATATCTATATCTGACCATCGTACCAATTCCCTATAAAGTCACGATTACAAGAGAATGTTACATCGCCACACCGGTATCTTCAAGAAAAAGAGGTGTGCGCCGCGTCACAGCTTGGGACGAAATATCACGTTTATATCGGGTTTCAGGGCCATTTCGCCTCGGGCGGTAATGACATCAGAATGGCTTCCGTTTTTCCGCCAGTTTTGAGACCGAACGTCGTACCTCTGTCATAGAGCAGGTTGAATTCCACATACCGGCCCCGGCGGACAAGCTGGTGTTCGCGTTGTTCCGGTGTCCAGTCCTTGTTCATATGTCGACGCACGATTTCGGGGTAAATGTCGCGAAATGCCCGTCCAACATCCTGGGTAAAGGCGAAATCTTTCTCCCATTCGGTTTCCAGCCGGTCGTAGAATATTCCGCCGACACCGCGCGGCTCGTTGCGGTGTGGCAGGAAAAAATACTCATCACACCATTTCTTGAATCGCGGATAATAATCCGGATCATGTGGATCGCAGGCAGCCTTCATCGCCGCGTGGAAGTCCCGTGTGTCCGTTTCATCAGGGTACATGGGGGTAAGGTCAGCGCCGCCCCCAAACCAGTGGTTGGCGGTAACGATATGGCGCGTATTCATGTGCACTGCGGGGACGAGAGGGGACTGCATATGGGCGACAAGCGAAATTCCGCTTGCCCAGAATTCACCAGTCTCGTCCGTCCCCGGAATGGATTTGCGGAACTCTTCGGAAAATTCACCATGAACAGTCGATATGTTGACACCGATCTTTTCGAAAACCCGGCCTTTCATCACCGACATTTCGCCGCTGCCCCCCCCGGGCCGATCCCAATCGGTAACGTCAAACCGGCCGGGTTCCCGGTCACTGAATGTCCCGGTCAGTTCACGTTCGAGAGCTTCAAAGCTGTCCCGAATCTGATTACGCAACTCACGAAACCACTCGGCCGCTCTCAATTTTTGCGATTCAGCTGTTTCGTTTGTCATGGTTGCTCCGTTGGTTCAACAGAAGGATGGGAAGTTGAAAAATGCCCTGTCTGGCGCAGTGCTTCGCCAAGGACCATGGCTGCCGATAGCGCTACGTTAATGGACCGCATGTTCGTGACCATGGGGATGCAAAGGCGATGGTCTGCCACGTTATGGACGCTATCCGGCACCCCGGCGCTTTCCCGGCCCAGCAGAAGGATATCCGAATCTGAAAAGGTAAAATCCGTGTACGCCGTCCTTGATCGTGTTGTCAGTAGGATGAGGCGATTGGGGAGCCGGTTTGCGTTGAATTCCTGCCATGAAATATGGCGTGTCACATCCACCGCTGCGGCGTAGTCCATCACAGCTCTTTTTAAGTCGCGCGCACCGAAAGGAAAGCCGCACGGCTCTATTATATCGACCGGAACGCCAAGGCAGGCTCCGAGCCGCAGCATCGTTCCTACATTGGGGGGAATGTCGGGTTGGTAAAGTGCAAGTCGCATCTTGCCGTTGTACTGGGAGTATTGTAACAAATACAGAGAAAAATCCGCGCTTTATTGTCGCACATGTCACGTTCGGACTGGACATAACGGCATTATGATGACAAAAAGCGGTCGCGGTAGAATTATTTTTATAGGTTTCGGGGAAAGTAAATGACGACAACCACCCCTGTAGAAGAAAACGGCGTGAAGCGTCGCGATTTTCTATATATTGCGGCTGGCGGCCTTGGCGCTGTTGGTACGGCAGCGGCTATCTGGCCGTTTGTTTCTCAAATGAATCCATCTGCGGACGTTCTGGCGCTTTCAACCACGGAAGTGGATCTGGAAGGCATTGAGGTCGGGTCTGAAGTCACTGTCGTATGGCAGGGCAAGCCGGTTTTTGTGAGGCATCGGACAGAAGAGGATATTGTCAGAGCTGAAGACGTGGATCTGGCGGATCTGCCCGATCCAGAACCGGATGCTGATCGGGTGATCATGCCGGAATGGCTGATTAT
This sequence comes from Sneathiella sp., assembly GCA_040880045.1. GTDB lineage: Bacteria > Pseudomonadota > Alphaproteobacteria > Sneathiellales > Sneathiellaceae > Sneathiella. The sequence continues at coordinate 14,090 of JBBDJF010000126.1, read as the reverse complement.
GGTCGGGATATGCACGCATCTTGGCTGTGTTCCGCTAAAGGGACAGGGTGACTATGGCGGATGGTTCTGTCCTTGCCACGGGTCGCACTATGATACGTCCGGACGCATCCGTAAGGGCCCAGCTCCAACGAATCTGGTCATTCCGCCTTACGAGTTCCTGAACGACAATAACATCATGATCGGGTAGGGGGCCCAAGATGTCTTTTCAACCAAAAAATCCTGCCGTCAAATGGGTAGAGGATCGCTTGCCGATCGCAGGGATGCTGCATCATGCCCTTTATGAATACCCGACGCCCAAGAATCTGAGCTACTGGTGGACCTTTGGCTCTCTGGCCGGTGTCATGCTGGTCGTACAGATTGTCACCGGTATTGTGCTCGCCATGCATTATACTCCGCATGTCGATATGGCCTTTACCAGCGTCGAGCATATCATGCGTGATGTTAATTATGGCTGGTTGCTCAGGTATATGCATGCCAATGGCGCATCGATGTTCTTCATTGTTGTTTACCTGCATATTTTCCGGGGGTTGTATTATGGCTCCTACAAGGCACCGCGGGAGCTTTTGTGGTGGCTTGGCCTGGTGATCTTCCTGCTGATGATGGCAACGGCCTTTATGGGGTATGTGCTTCCCTGGGGACAGATGAGCTTCTGGGGTGCGACGGTTATTACCAACCTGTTCAGTGCTATTCCGCTGGTGGGTGACAGTATCGTGACCTGGCTATGGGGTGGTTTTGCGGTTGACAATCCGACGTTGAACCGGTTCTTCAGCCTGCATTATCTGCTGCCGTTCGTGATTGTCGGCATTGTGATCCTGCATATCTGGGCCTTGCATACAAATGGTTCCAACAACCCGACGGGTGTCGAGTTGAAAGACAAACAGGACAGCATTCCTTTCCATCCTTATTATACGGTCAAAGACCTGTTCGGGTTGGCTGTCTTCCTGATTTTCTTCTCGGCCTTCCTGTTCTACGCGCCGAACTATCTGGGGCATGCGGATAACTATATTCCGGCAAACCCGCTGGTTACGCCGGCTCATATTGTGCCTGAATGGTATTTCCTGCCTTTTTACGCGATCTTGCGGGCGGTTCCCGACAAGCTTGGTGGCGTTATGCTGATGTTTGGCGCGATTGCCGTGCTCTTTGCGCTGCCATGGCTCGATAAAAGCCGGATTCGCTCGGCACGGTTCCGTCCGATCTACAAGCAGCTTTTCTGGGTGTTTGTCGCAGATTGTATCCTGCTCACCTATATTGGCGGAAAGCCGGCGGAAGGAGCCTTTCTTATCTGGGGCCGTATTGCGACCGTCTATTACTTCGTCCACATCCTGATCTTGTTGCCATTGGTTGGGCTATTCGAGAAACCAAAGCCATTACCGGCAAGTATTTCAGAGGATGTCCTCCCCAAGAAGCCCGCAGCGAAGGAGGCGGCCAATGCGTAAATTACTGACCTCCCTCGGCGTTGCTGCTTTGGTTTCACTGGCGACGCTCAGCCCGGCCCACGCTGCCGGAGAAGCAGTTGAACTGAAATCTGTCAGTTGGAAACATGGCGGCATTTTCGGCACCTATGACCGCGCCGCAGCGCAGCGCGGACTGCAGGTTTATCGTGAAGTTTGCGCAAGTTGCCATGGCCTCGGTCTGGTTGCCTTTCGCACCTTGACGGACCTTGGGTTCAATGAAGAGGAAGTAAAGGCAATCGCAGCCGAATCTGAATTTGTTGATGGGCCGGATGATGTCGGGGACATGTTTGACCGTCCGGGCAAACCCTCCGATAAATTTCCATCACCTTTCCCGAACGAGCAGGCGGCGCGCGCATCTAACGGCGGGGCCTATCCCGTGGACCTTTCTTTGATAAGCAAGGCGCGTGCGGATGGGGATAACTACCTTTATTCTTTGCTGACTGGGTATGAGGAGCCGCCCGCTGACGTGAAACTTGCGACGGGGATGAGCTACAATGCCTATTTCCCGGGCCACCAGATTGCGATGCCACCGCCATTGATGGAAGACGGAGTTGAATATTCCGACGGCACACCGGCAACCGTCGATCAGATGGCAAGGGATGTTGCGGTGTTTTTGGCCTGGGCCGCTGAGCCGAAAATGGAACAACGCAAGAGCCTTGGTCTCAAGGTGATCCTGTTCCTGCTGATCCTGGCGGGTGTCTTCTATGCGGTTAAACGTAAAGTGTGGTCGGATCTGCACTGAAAACTCTGATGATTGACAAAAAGGGCGCTGATTTCGGCGCCCTTTTTTATGGTAAGAGATTAATTTCAAGGCTAGATTCCTGCCATTAAAAATCCGGAGAATGAAATGAATTCAGCAAGTGGCAGGCCGGTAATAGGTGTTATTGGCGGAAGTGGCGTTTATGAGCTGGGCGGACTTGTCGATACGCGCTGGGAAACCGTTAAAAGCCCGTTTGGCTTGCCGTCGGATGAATTACTTTTCGGTACTTTGGAAGATACGCAAATGGTATTTCTGCCGCGTCATGGGCGTGGCCATCGCATTCCTCCGGCTGCGGTTAATTACCGTGCCAACATTGATGCTCTGAAGCGATCGGGCGTAACGGAAATCATCTCACTCAGTGCCTGCGGATCGTTTGAGGAAGAGCTTGCGCCCGGCACTTTCGTGATTGTTGATCAATTCATTGACCGGACCATAGATCGCGAGAAAAGCTTTTTTGGCACGGGTCTTGTCGGCCATGTCAGTATGGCACATCCGGTTTGTGCACGATTGGGGGATGCGCTGGAAAGAGCGGCGCGCGATGGCGGCATAAAAGTGCATCGGGGCGGTACATACCTTGCGATGGAGGGACCACAGTTTTCCACTCTTGCCGAGTCGCGGCTTTATCGAAGCTGGAGTTGCCAGGTTATCGGCATGACCAATATGCCGGAAGCCAAGCTCGCCCGGGAAGCGGAAATATGTTACGGGACAGTCGCTATGGTGACCGATTATGATTGCTGGCATCCGGATCATGATGCGGTTGAAGTCTCAACGATAATTGAGGTTCTGATGAAGAATGCGGACAATGCCCGCAACCTTGTGAAAACTGTCGTACCGTTGTTGGCTGCACGAAACCTGCTGTGTTCCGCCGGATGCCATCATGCCCTTGATAATGCCCTGATTACCGCACCGGAGTCACGCGATCCCGATCTGATCAAAAAACTCGACGCGGTTGCCGGACGTGTTCTTTAGCCGAGGAAATAATGGATATAAAATCTATCATCCGTACCATTCCCGATTATCCCAGGAAAGGGATCATGTTTCGGGATATTACGACACTGTGGCAGGATGCTGGCGGGTTTCGCCAGGTGGTCGATCAGTTGATCTGGCCTTACGCAGGGGTGAGGATTGATAAGGTCGCGGGAATTGAAGCGCGCGGGTTTGTTCTCGGCGGAGCCATCGCCCATCAACTCAGCGTCGGGTTTATTCCGGTACGCAAGCAAGGCAAACTGCCCGCTGCGGTTATCGGCGAGGAATATGACCTTGAATATGGCACTGATACTGTGGAAATTCATCAGGATGCCATAAAGGGTGGCGAAAATATCCTCCTCGTTGATGACCTGATTGCAACTGGCGGTACTGCCGCCGCGGCGATTAATCTTATACGTCGGGCGGGCGGCACAGTGGTCGGTGCAACCTTCGTGATCGATTTGCCCGATATAGGCGGAGCAAAACTGATTGCCGGGATGGGCGTGAACGTCCGCACCCTTTGTGAGTTTGAAGGAGACTAGCCTGTTCCTGGGCTCGGCAACAAGACTATTGTCATTTCCGGGGCGGTATGTCTTTGTTGAGGTAAAGCAAGGTAGGAAGGTAAAACTATGTTGTTGGAAATCTGGATCTCATTTTTTATCGCCAGTGCGGCGCTTCTGGTAATTCCCGGCCCAACTGTCATGATTGTTATCAGCTATGCCCTTGGCCAGGGCCGCAGCAGTGCCTGGGCGACTGTCCCGGGCGTCGCATTGGGAGATTTCACGGCGATGACGGCATCCTTGCTGGGGGCTGGCGCGGTGCTTGCGGCGTCGGCCACCTTGTTCACGGCGCTTAAGATCGCCGGTGCGATATATCTGGTATGGCTCGGGGTGAAGCTCTGGCGCTCTGATGATAGAATGGGGTCGGTTCCGGGCAAACCGGCATGTCCATGTTCAGGATCTCCTATATTGTGACGGCGCTGAACCCGAAGAGCATTGTGTTCTTTGTGGCGTTTGTTCCGCAGTTCGTGAATGTGAATGAACCGGTGCTGGGGCAGTTTATTATATTGGAGTCAACCTTTCTTGTGTTGGCGGCGTTGAATGTCGCTATCTGGGCCATTCTGGCGGGCAAATTGCGGGAACGGTTGAAAAATCCGAAAAGCCTCAAAATAGTGAACCGAATTGGCGCAAGTTTCCTGATAGGCGCAGGGGCGCTGACAGCAGTTGTTCGCCGCACGGCCTGAGATGAACATAACAGTTGGAGAGAGTGATGCTGCATAATCTGAAAGGTATCGATCATGTGTTGATCGGGGTCGAGGATCTGGAGGACGCGCGATCCCAGTATGAAAAGCTCGGGTTTACTCTCACGCCGCGGGGCTCGCATATTGGTTGGGGTACCGCCAACTACTGCATCATGTTCGATGAGGATTATATCGAGATTCTGGGTATCGTCGATCCATCGCTGGAGACGAACGGCCTCGATACGGCGCTGGCGGAAAGAGGGGAAGGCCTGCTCGGCCTTGCCCTGGCAAGCGATGCGCCGGAGGAGACCCACCAATCCCTGACCGAGGCCGGACTCGACCCATCGGATATTCTTCCCCTGAAGCGGAAACTGGAACTGCCTGATGGGGATGTCATGCCGGAATTCAAGCTGATCCGGCTCACTCCCTCGGCAGGATTATCGGCGAAAAACCTATTTATCTGCCATCATCTGACACCGGAACTGGTCCGCCAGGAGAAGGCTTGGTTGAGCCATCCGAACGGTGCGAAATATATAAATTCCGTAGTGGTGGTTGTGGAGGACCCTGGCGCGCTTGCCGGGTATTATCAGCGCCTCTGCGGGGCTATAAATGTAACCCAGACCGATAACACCCTGACCGTCCGCCTTGGTCGTGGTAGCGTTATTTTTGTCAATGACCGGGATATCGACTTGTTGTTCCCGGGTTTGACCATTGCGGACGAAATGCCGCCACTACCGCATTTGATTGCCATGACGATCGCCGTGCATAATCTTGAAGAGACGGCGGAAATTCTGGCGAAGAACGGCGTCAAATCGCAGAAAATCGCAACGGGCACTCTTCGGGTAAATCCGTCGGATGCCAGTGGACTTCTTCTTGAATTTACGGCACGAGAGCCTAGCCGATAAAATCCAGGGTACGTTCAAGCGCAAGCTTTGCCGCCTCCGCGTCGTAGCTTCCGCGCTTGTCACAATTAAAGCCATGCCCCGCAGCATAGACATAGACCGGGATGTCGGGCCGGGTCGTCTTGACTTCCTCAACCGCGGACATCGGAATGGAGGCATCCTTGTTGCCAAAATGCAGCATGACCGGCACCTTGGGTGCCTCTGCAATATTCTGTGCGACCTGTCCGCCGTAATATCCAACCGCTTTATCGATAGAAGACAGACGGCAGGCGGAAAGATAGGCAAGACTGCCGCCCCAGCAGTAGCCAATTACGGAAACATCTCCGGATGTGCCAATTTCTTTTGCGGCGGCATCAATGTCTTTAAGCGCGTCGTCATCGGTGACCTGATTTTTATATTTGAGGCCCTGTTCCACATCGGCAGGCGCATAATCGAGTTGAATATTGGGGCCGATACGGTCGAAAAGCGCCGGGGCGATGGCGACGAATCCCGCCTTTGCATAGCCGTCACACACATCCTTTATATGCGAATTGACGCCAAATATCTCCTGTACGATAACGACGACGCCCTTTGGCGTCGTATCCGGCGTTACCTTGTAGGCGGCGAACTTGTGGCCATCGACCGCCGTTAGTTCGATCATATCTCCCATAATAGTCTCCTTTATTTTTCTGTGGCAGGCTCGACAATGAGGAGCGTGCCGTCAACGCCGGTTACACGGACGACCTGATTCAAATCAGTATCCGGTCCCTCGACGGTCCACTGGGTGTCATCGACATGAATTTTCCCCCGGCCATTCCGGATTGCTTCCGTCAGGGTAAATCGCCGCCCGATATATTGCGCGCCGCGTTGATTGAGTCTGGTGTTGTCCTCGACGCCTGGATGCTTTTTAAGAAACAACCGCGAAAACACAACACTTGCAATCGCGATGACAGCAAAAAGTATCCATTCAAACTCCCATAGCATTTCGGGAAATATCCATGCGACAATCCCGACGATGCCCGCGGCGATCCCAAGCCAGAGAAAGAAGGTGCTGGGGGCGAAGACTTCCAGGATAACCAAGGCCAGCCCCAGTATCCACCATGTCCAGAAATCGAGGCCCGCAAGCCATGCAATGATTGGATCTAGCATATGCGTCACTCAACCGTCGGGACAGAGCCGCCGGAGCGCCGCGAAGAGCCGCTGTCACTATCTTTGCCAAAGACCTCCTTGGCTATCGCGCCAATCCCCCCGAGTGATCCGATCAGGGAGCTTGCCTCCATCGGCATGAGAACGATCTTCGAGTTGCGGGCCATGCCGATCTCTTTCATTGCCTCGGTATATTTCTGGGCGATGAAATAGTTGATCGACTGAATATCTCCCGCCGCGATGGCTTCGGAAACGTCATGAGTTGCTTTGGCCTCGGCCTCGGCCAGTCGTTCCCGCGCTTCGGCATCCCGGAACGCCGCTTCACGACGCCCTTCCGCCTCCAGGATAGCAGCTTTTTTCTCACCCTCGGCTTTCAGGATTTCGGATTGGCGAACGCCTTCTGCTTCCAGAATGACGGCGCGTTTCAACCGTTCCGCCTTCATTTGTCGGCCCATGGCCTCGACCAGATCAATGGGTGGGGTGATGTCCTTGATCTCAACGCGGGTAACCTTGAGGCCCCACGGAGTTGACGCCTGATCAATGACATTGAGCAGCCGGACATTGATGGCATCGCGCTGGCTCAGGGCTTCGTCAAGGTCCATTGAACCAAGAACCGTTCTAAGGTTTGTCTGGGCAAGATTTTGAATGGCGCGTTCAAGGTCGCGAACCTCATAGGCCGATTTGGCGGCATCCAGCACCTGGTAGAACAGAACGCCATCCACCTGAACCATCGCATTGTCACGCGAGATGACCTCCTGCGTTGGAATGTCCATGACCTGTTCCATCATATTTATTCGTCCACCGATGCGATCGATGAAGGGGATGATCAGGCCAAGCCCGGGGTGCAGGCTGCGGGTATATCTGCCGAAACGTTCAATAGTGTATTGATAGCCTTGCGGCACGATCGTAACGCCCATGAAGACAATAACAACGGCGAGCAGCACAAGGACGATGACGAAAACAGCAAAGCCAGACAAGAATAGATCCATATCGTTTTCCTCAGATAGCCGGACAAGGAACAGCCCTGACGGACTATATAATGTAACGGTGCCAGACCTAAGTTAAAAATCCGTGAGGGTGCGAATAGTGCAGGGGTTACTTCGGCCGGGTCTTGACCATGCCGATGGATTTCAGGGTGAGAACGACTTCGTCATTCTGGTTGAAGAGTTTTACGTCGGCGCGGATAATGCCCATATCAGGGCGGGAACCGGATTTACGGGTCTCCACGACCGTTGATTCATATCGCAGGGTGTCGCCGGGACGCACAGGTCGGACCCATCGCAAATCGTCACATCCGGGGGAACCGAGCCCAGCACGTTTATTCGTCATATTGTCGACCAGCAACCGCATCAATATGGCCGTGGTGTGCCAGCCGGAGGCGATCAGTCCACCATAAATACTTTTCTTCGCCGCCGCTTCATCCAGATGGAAGGGCTGCGGGTCGTATTTGCGGGCAAAATCCAGAATTTCCTCTTTTGTGACGGTTTTACTATTTGAAACCGTTTTGTCGTCAACGGCAATATCCTCGAAATAAACCGTGCTCATTGGCTGGCCTCCCGGGGTTGCCGTGTCGGATCAAGCAGGAACATGCCGCTGGAGATCATTGTCAGTTTCACCTCGCCGTCCTGGTTGAAGACAGTATGGGAGAATTTGACGAAGCCAAGCTCGGGCTTGCTTTTGGGAAGGCTGCGATCCAGTACTTTTGCTTTAACATGGAGGGTTTCGCCCGGGCGGACCGGTTTTTTCCAGCGCAGTTGATCAATACCCGGTGAGCCCATGGACGCCGTGTCATTAAGGTATCCGTCAACCATCATCCGCATGCACATGGCGCCGGTGTGCCACCCGCTGGCGATAATGCCACCGAAGTAATGGTCCTTCGCCGCCTCTTTATCAATATGGAAGGATTGAGGATCGAACTCTGTTGCAAATTCGATCACTTCTTCTTCCGTAACGGCATAGTTTCCGAATTCCAGTGTCCAGTCGACGGTAAAGTCTTCCCAATATCTCATGCTCTTTCGCCTTTTGATCTTGTTTTGATCGTAGATGCATTTACTGCTTGTTCAAGGTAGGTGTTATGCGAGACTAGTTGGCAAACCGAAAATGTAAAACGTCGCCATCCTCAACTATATATTCCTTCCCCTCAAGACGCATAAGGCCGGCTTCTTTCGCGCCGTTTTCCCCACCATGCGCCACATAGGCAGAATAGGCGATAGTCTCGGCGCGAATAAAGCCTTTTTCGAAGTCAGTATGAATAACCCCGGCGGCCTGCGGAGCTTTTGTTCCCTTGTTGACGGTCCAGGCCCGGCACTCCTTTGGCCCGACAGTGAAAAAGGTAATCAGGTCGAGCAAATCATAGCCTTCGCGGATAATACGCCCAAGCCCGGTTTCCTTGAGGCCCAGCTCATCGAGAAATTCAGCCCGTTCTTCCATATCGAGCTGTGCAACTTCAGCTTCGATTGCCGCGGAGATGACGACGCTCCCGGCATGTTCCGACGCCGCTTTCTCCGTTACTTTGGCCGAGAAGCTATTACCGGATGCGGCGCTTTCTTCGTCAACATTACAGACATAGAGAACCGGCTTCTGGGTCAGGAGCTGCAGGTTGCGGAAAGCCTTCACCTCATCATCGGCAAGTGCTACAAGACGTGCCGGCTTGCCGTCTCGAAGGACAGCGAGCGCACGGTCGATCAGTTCCGATTGTTTCTTGGCCTCCTTATCGCCTCCGCGGATTTTCTTGACCAGAGCCTCGGTCCGCTTTTCAAGGCTTTCCAGATCGGCCAGCATCAACTCGGTCTCGATTGTCTCGATATCCGAAAGCGGATCGATCTTACCATCCACATGGGTGATATCATCATCCTCAAAGCAACGAACTACCTGAATGACGGCGTCCACTTCGCGGATATGGGCGAGGAATTTGTTGCCCAGCCCCTCACCACTGGCTGCGCCGCGGACCAGGCCCGCAATATCAACGAAGGTCAGTTGTGTCGGGATGATTTCCTTGGACTTGGCGAGCGCGGCAAGCTCACCCAGTCGCTCATCAGGAACGGGAACCTGACCGAGGTTCGGTTCGATCGTGCAGAACGGGTAGTTTTCGGCTGCTGCCTGCGCTGTTTGCGTCAAGGCGTTGAACAATGTCGATTTGCCGACATTCGGCAGGCCCACGATGCCGCATTTGAACCCCATGCTCAGTTTCCTTTTGGTGTATCTGCGTCTTTGCTTTTGTGCGGAGCGATATCAAGCGCCAGCTTATTCATGAAACCCGGTGCATCTCCGTCGATCAACAGGTCGATATGCCGGGCGATACTCTCAGTTGTGGCATCTACAATCGGTTGTTCCGCCTTGGAAAAGTCACTGAGGACATGGCTCGTGACGAGATGTTTTTCGCCCGGGTGCCCGATACCAAGACGAACGCGGCCAAAGTTTTCTCCAAGATGCCCGATGATCGATTTCAAGCCATTGTTGCCGCCGTGGCCGCCGCCAGTCTTGACGCGGATCTTTCCCAGGGGCAAATCCAGTTCATCATGCAATACGATGATGTTATCAAGCGGGATCTTATAAAACCGGGCAGCTTCGCCAACGGATTGTCCGGATAAATTCATGTAGGTCGTGGGCTTCAGGGCAAGGATTTTTGTTCCGCCGATACTCCCTTCGGCGACCAATCCCTGAAATCGAACCCGTTCCGGCATAAAGGAGTGGCGGCGGATGATTTCATCCACCGCCATATATCCAAAATTATGCCGGTTGCCAGTATATCCCTTACCGGGATTACCGAGGCCAACCAGCAAAATCATCATTCAATCCTGGTTATTCTTCGGTTTCTTCGGCGTTTTCTTCAGAATCCTCTTCCGCTTCAACCGCATCTTCTTCTGCGTCTTCCTCATCTTCCGGATCCGGCTCAACCGTCGGAGACGCAATTGTCGCGATTGTGAAGTCACGATCCGTAATAGTCGGATGCGCTCCGTCAGGCAGGGCCACCTCGGAAATATGAACGCTATCGCCGATGTCATAGTTCAGAAGATCGATCTCGATGGCTTCAGGGATATTGCCCGCCGGTACCATCATTTCGATTTCATGGCGGACCACATTGAGGACGCCACCGCGCTTGAGGCCTACGCATTCTTCTTCATTAAGGAAGCGAACGATAACCATGACCGCGATCTGTGATTTCGCGGAAACCCGCAGGAAATCAACATGCACCGGCATGTCGTTGATCGGATGCAGCTGCATGTCACGCGGGAGAACATTATGCTTGGTCGAGCCAACCTGAACCGTGAAAACCGAGGATAGAAAGGCCCCATGATTGATGGACTTGACCAGTTCCTTGGTTTCCAGGGAAATGGAAATAGGGTCTTTTTTGTCACCATAGATGACGGCAGGTGTCCGGCCGTCACGACGCAATGCCCGGGAGGTCCCCTTTCCGACCCGGTCACGCGTTTCTGCAATTAAAACTGCATTCTCGCTCATTGTATTTCTCCTACGTAACGAGCAACACCGGGACAAACCCGGTGCCAAAATGACGCGTGCCTCCAGGGGTGCCCGCGTCGTGAATTGCCTGTCCGGCTAGTCGAACAGGCTGGAAACCGAGGTTTCCTTTGAAATTCTGTACATTGCCTCACCGATAAGCGGAGCAACGGAAATCTGCCGCATCTTTTCCGAAGCGCGGAACGCGTCCGTCGCCATGATGCTGTCAGTAGTAACCATTTCATCCAGCGCAGATGCGTTGATCCGGGCTATCGCGCCGCCCGACAAAACACCATGGGTCACATAGCCTGCAACGCTTTTTGCGCCCTTTTCCATCAGGGCAGCGGCCGCGTTGCAAAGCGTTCCCGCACTATCAACGATATCGTCAACCAGAATACAGCGCTGGTTCTTGACATCCCCGATGATATTCATCACTTCGGAAACACCCGCTTTTTCACGGCGCTTATCCACGATTGCAAGGTCTGCGTCAAGCCTTTTAGCGTACGCCCGGGCGCGGACAACACCGCCGACATCCGGGGAAACGATGGTGATATCGCTGCCCTTGCCATAATGTTTCTCGATATCGGGTACAATGACGGGGGCGGAGAAGAGGTTATCGGTTGGAATATCGAAGAAACCCTGGATTTGTCCGGCATGAAGATCCATGGTCAGAACCCGGTCTGCGCCGGCTGTTGTAATCAGGTTGGCGACCAGCTTGGCGGAGATTGGTGTTCTCGGGCCGGGTTTGCGATCCTGGCGCGCATATCCGAAATAGGGCAGGACCGCCGTGATTCGTGACGCTGAAGCACGTTTCAGTGCATCGATGCAAACCAGTAGTTCCATCAGATGGTCATTTGCCGGGAAAGATGTCGGCTGTACGACAAACACGTCTTCACCGCGCACATTCTCATGAATTTCAACGAATACTTCCATGTCGGAGAAGCGCCGGACATCCGCATCTGTCAATGGAAGTTTGAGATAGCTGGTGATGGCTTCAGCCAACGGTCGGTTGCCATTTCCCGAAAGCACTTTCATCGGAACGATCCTTTAGCCAGTTGAGGGCTTTTCCTGTCAAAAAACACGTGCCCCCCGCGCGAAAATGAACGAGTTGGCGTCGGCGGGCGGAACTTACCAAGGCGTTTGGGTCCTGTAAACGCTTTAAACGCCATTTTCTAGGGGAATTTCGTAAATACTTAATGGTTATGGAGAAATAACGTCAGGATTTGGATTTAAAATATTCCGGCTCACTTTTTCGCAGCAGGTTGTAGATTCCGTCCGCTCCGCCCTGGGCCGCCAGTGCTGCCGTATCTCCCCACGCGCCGTTGAGAGAGCCCGCCCTGATTTTATTGCGCTGCCTGACTTGGCCAACCTGCTCCCCGTTGCGCCGTTCCAGGCTCCAGGTAAGCTCTATGACCTGCGTCTCAAATTTGGGAGGCGTGATTTCTGCATGACCGCGCACAATAAAGTTCGCGCCGGTTTCCGTCGGTAAAACTTCGAGGCCGAGCCGTGCCAGTCGATCCTGTATGGCCGCGGCGAGGCTTTCAGAACCATCACCGGGAGCCCCTTCGACAATCGGGACGAAGATCACCGGCTTGTTGAGTGCGGCGAAATTAAAACCATCCCCTCCCAGAAGCCGGTCAATATGACTGGCGGAATTGAGTACAAGATTTTCGAGGGTCTTTGGTGAAATGACGGAAGCATCTTCCGTTCCGGGCAGCTTTTCGAGTGTGAAAAGGCCCGTGTCCCGGTTTTGCGGATCGAATATCGTCCAGTTCAGAAACCGCCCGCCGGCATCTTCAATAATCTCGCCGCGTACATAGTAGCGATCCGGTACGGCCTCGCCAGCAAAGGCTGCGATGCCAAGGCTCTGCAGCTTTGCGGCGACTGCCTGTTCAAGTTCCGGTGGCCCGCCTTTGACCGGCTCTACATAAAGGGCCGTGCGCGGGCCGGGGGCCGCCCGCCAGGATGATTTTACTTCTGGCTGAAAGGGGCGTTGCAAGGGTTGACAGGCGGCCAGCAAGGCAACGCAGGCAAACAACAATCCTTTTATGACGAAATTACATCGCACAGGTCGCGAGTACTCCCAGCAGACAGATCATGATAAAGATGACCATATAAGGCATTTTGCGTCTCTATTACAAGTGAAAGGCGATCGGGATACCTACTGCTTGAGCGCGATCGCTGAAAGCTGGCGACCGTAATCCGCTTCACCCCGTTTTACCATGCGCCGATAGCTGAAAAACAGATTTTCCTCTGTGCAGGTATCATTATCCAAAAGATCAATGGCGCCGATTTCCTGCCTTTCAAGTTCAGCGCAGACAAATCCGGTCAGGTCGAACATATGTCGTTCCGCATTGACGGAGGGAATAAAAAATCGCATGGCGGTGGGGTCTGATTTCAGAAACGGCGCAGGAAACTCGGGCCCAACCTCGTAGGATTTTTGCGCGATTGCGGGCCCGATTGCCGCGTGGATATTTGACTTTCGGGCACCGAGGTCAGTCATCTTTTTTACCACATGTGCACTGATATTCCCAAGCGCGCCTTTCCAACCGGAATGCGCGGCGCCGATGACCCCATTCTCCATATCCGCAAACAAAACCGGCACGCAGTCGGCGGTGAGGATTCCAAGGGCAATCCCTGGAATATTTGTCACCATGGCGTCCGCTTTTGGTTTGGGGGTAATGTCTTCCCTCTGGTCGAGGACGAGAACATCAGTGCTGTGAATCTGGTAAACCGTCCTGAGCGCGTCTGCCGGTTGATCGATCATGGCCATGGCGCGGGCCCGGTTTTCCATTACCTTCGCCGGATCATCCCTGGATCCCGGACCGCAGTTCAGGCCGCGATAGAGATCTTCCGATACGCCGCCATCGCGAGTGAAAAACCCGTGCGCGAGCGACTCATTTTCCAATATAAAACTTTTTAGCATCTCAAGAACCGAAACCTTCTGTTGCAGCCGACGTATTATGGGACAATGCCATGACTTTGAAAAGTGTTCCCATTTCTGACGTGCTGGTCAGGCGACGCATTTGCGCGTCAAGCTTCTTGCGTTGCTGCGCAGGGGCTTTTTGGCGCAACTGATGATGACGCGCTTCAATCCCGAGGCGCTCCAGAAACCGCCCCTGCGTCGTTGGCCCCTGAACAGTCATATCGCAGAAGCGGGCAAACACCTTGAAGCCGGCAAACCT
>JBBDJF010000125.1:0-10406 GCA_040880045.1 Sneathiella sp. | reverse complement strand
CTGCCAGCGGGTGCGAGCGCTGGCGCATGTGATCGCGATGGATATCCATCCGGTCTGCAACCTCAATGTCGTGGACTATTTTCTCGGCGAGCTGAACGATGGCCCCGATCGCAAGGCCGCCTGGATGCAGCATTTCATTGCGAAAGGCCTGTCAGCGTTCGAGGCAATGCTGCAAGACGGTGAAAGCGGGGAATTCTGCTTCGGGAACTTGCCTGGCCTTGCCGATATCTGCCTTGTGCCGCAGCTTTATAACGCGGAACGCTGGCAGGTCGATCTCTCCCCTTATCAGCTGACTACGGCAATCGGCGACAGATGCGCAGGGATCGACACTTTGAGAAAAGCATACCCTGATGCAGTGAAGATGCCTTGATCGCCAGATATCGCATAAACGCCTATAGAGTCCCACTAACGCGCTCTTAGGTAGGTTTGGCCTCCCCCCTCCTATACCCGAAGGTGAAGCAAGCGACTCTAGTCGCCTCTCTGGGAGATTTAAGGGCATATTGTAGGCACATATCACCTCTGGATGCGATTATAACGTGGTCAATCGCTTCCAACCTCGCACGCGCATTTCAAAACAATTATATCGTTGGGCATGCATTTAAAGACCCAAATATGCCTCCCTAACCTTGTCATTCTGTATTAATTCGTGGCCTTTTCCGGTCAGAGTAATTTGGCCATTTTCCAATACATAGGCCTGATCGGCGAGTTCAAGTGCCATATGGGCGTTCTGCTCCACAAGTAAAATTTCCACGCCATTGCCAGAGATGGTGCGGATAATATTTGCAATCGTTTCCACAATTGTCGGTGCCAGTCCGATAGACGGTTCGTCCAGCATGAGAAGTTTGGGGGAGGCCATCAATGCACGGCCAACCGCCAGCATTTGCTGTTGTCCCCCGCTCAGGGAATTTGCCGGCATGTGCAAGCGATCCTTCAGAATCGGGAAATAGTCGAGAACGGTTTCCAGATCTTTCTGGATAGCCTCTTTATCCGTCCGGACATAGGCCCCTGACATCAGATTGTCGCGTATGTTCATGGTCGGAAACAGCCGTCGCCCTTCCGGGACAAGGGTCAGGCCCTTCGCGACCGTCTGGGCGGGGGACAGGCCTGTAATATCCTCTCCATGAAACTCGATCTTCCCCTTTGCCGGGGTCAGCAGGCCCGCGACCGCCTTCATCAGCGTCGTTTTCCCGGCGCCATTCGCGCCGATAATCGTCGTGATCTGGCCCTGCTTGACCGACAGGCTTACCCCTTCGAGAGCGGGTACTCCGCTGTAGCTGACATAGAGGTCGTTGATGGATAAAATGTCATTCGATTGGGTCATTTTTTATGTCCAAGATAGGCTTCAATGACAAGTTCGTTCCGGCTGACTTCTTCCGGCGTGCCCGAGGCAAGCAGCCGCCCGTGATTGAGCACCAGTATTCTATCGCAAATCCGCATGACAGCCCGCATGTTGTGTTCGACAAGCAGGATGGTTATTCCCAGTTTGCTGCGGATCATTTCGAACAGATCCAGAGCGGCGCTCACTTCCGCCCCCTGAAGCCCGGTGAGAGGCTCGTCAAGGCAGAGCACCTTTGGTTCTGCGGCGAGGGCGATTGCAATGCTCAGCATTCTCTGCAAACCGTGCGGCAGGCTTCCCGCCGTCACCTCAAGATAATTTTCAAGGCCCGTCAGTTTCGCCATTTCCCGCATTTTTTCCATTCGCGCTGCGGGGCTTTTCAGGCGATGCGTCGTCGCGATAATGATGTTGTCCGCCACCGACATTTCGCTGAGCAGGCTTTCATGTTGAAATGTCCGGATAAGCCCCTTGCGGCTGATATGAGTTGCGTTTTTGCTGGTAATATTCTCACCCAGAAAGTAAAGCCTCCCAGAAGTCGGCGGCATAAAGCCGCTTATCAGATTGAATGTTGTGCTCTTTCCCGCGCCATTGGGTCCGATGAGCCCCAGTATTTCACCGTCATACAGATCAAAACTGAAATCCGCAACGGCCGTCAGGCCGCCGAATTTGCGCTCAAGTCGCTCTGCTTTTAAAAGAACTTTTCCCACAGTGCCCTCAGCCTCTGAAGATTGCATGATTGTTTCGCTGTCAGTCAATGCGGGTCCCTCCTCATATTTGACCGGGCTTTAAAACGCTCGCCAAGCCCGATTATCCCGCCGGGCAAGAGAAGCAGGGCGCCGATAATGATGGCGCCGTAAAATATATTCTCATAGGGCCCGAAGCTGTGCAGCCATTGTCCGGTCAGGGTCAGAATTGTCGCTCCGATGATGGGACCGGCAATATGACCTTCGCCGCCAATTTTGACGTAGGCGAGGGCGAGAACGGCCACAAAATAGGTGAAATCCGCTGGCGCGATGACGCTATTCGTAAAGGCATGGACGCCACCGGCAAGACCAACCGCCGCGGAGGCGATGACAAAGCAGAGAATTTTGAGGCCAATAACGTTCAACCCCACAGACCGCGGAATATCTTCGTTGTTCTGGATTGCCTTGAAAATCCGCCCGAGGTTGGAACGTTCCACCGCATATAGCGCGAAAAGGATCGCTGCCAGGATTGTAATGGCGATTGCCGGAAAATAATCATTCAGTTCCATCGGCGGGAACATGCCGATCATGCCCGAATTGCCGCCGAGCACTTCTGTCTTTGTATATAACAGCCGGACAATTTCGGTGAAGGCAAAGGAAATCAGCAGAAAATAAGGGCCCTTGGTCCGGAGGGTGATCCAGCCGAACAGCGCACTGACGATGCCTGCAATGATCGGCGCGGCGAGAAGGGAGGCAAAAAAGGTCCAGTCCAGGATGGTGGACGTCACCGCCGCCGTATAGGCGCCGATGCCGAAAAAGGCGGCCGTTGCGATATTCAGCTCGCCGATCAGCAGCACGAATCTGAGTGTGACCGCCAGCACCGCATTGGCGAATATCCAAATGACGACCTGTACATAGTAGGGGTCGCCGCTAAAAAGAGCAAAACAGACCGCGGCAAGGGCGATCAGAATGCAAAGGGCGAGCCCCGGATTACTTTTCAGCATGACCTAAAATCCCCTGTGGACGGACAATAAGCAGAACAGCGACCAGCACAAACATGGCAAGCGTTGCCGTGGACGGGTCGAAATAATAGCCACCGAAACTTTCGATCAGGGCAATCAGAAGGCCCCCCAGAATGGCGCCGAGAACGCTTCCCAGTCCGCCGATAATGATGATGATGAAGGCTTTGACAAGAAAGTCATCGCCGATCACGGTGGTCACCGGCGTGACGGTCGCCATCAGCGCCCCGGCGCAGGCGGCCAGCGTCGCGCCAATGAGAAACCCGTAGAGCGCCACCCGGCGGAACGGAATGCCTTGCAGCATCGCCGCCTCCTGATCTTCGGCGACGGCGCGCAGGCTGAGGCCGAGCTTTGTCCGGTGGACGAGAATATAAAGACCCAGCGTGATGATGGCCGCGACGATCATCAGCACCAGCCGCTGAAGGGTAAGGCTGGCGCCGAGAAAGGTGATATTGCCCGGAATAACATCGGGAATGGAGCGCGGCACACCGCCATACAGGATGAGGAAAGTGCCGTTCAGCAGCAGCAGCAGCCCGATCGACAGGATGAAGGAGCCGTTGAGATCCTTCAGGAAATGTTGGAATCCGATGATATAAACGACAAAACCGATGAGGCAGACAACCCCAAGCGCCAGGAAAAACGCCAGCAGGTAGGAAAACCAGATGGACAGTCCCATCGTGCCGACGCCCCAGATCATCACCGAGGAGACAATGAGCGCGGCGGCGGTGAAAAATGTCCCATGTGCGAAATTGACGATTTTCATAACGCCGAAAATCAGGGTTAGTCCAAGCGCAAACAGCACATAAACCGAGCCGATCTGCAGCGTGTTCATAAGTAGCTGTACTTGTAGTTCCATTGATATGGTCCGGTCGTTACAGGGCCAGATTGAGGATACGCCAGCTTTTGGAATTTGGCTGGCGTATCGCTTTCCTATTTGGTTTTACTTAAGGCGTTCTTTAAGCTCTGCCGGGGCAACGCGCCCGACTTCGACGGCCTTTCCGTCCTCAATCTGCGTGAT
Source organism: Sneathiella sp. (assembly GCA_040880045.1). Classification (GTDB taxonomy): domain Bacteria; phylum Pseudomonadota; class Alphaproteobacteria; order Sneathiellales; family Sneathiellaceae; genus Sneathiella. Next base: position 6,350 of record JBBDJF010000125.1, on the reverse strand, counting down.
CATGACCGGGATCAGGATCTGCTGCGGCGAGCCATAGACATCCTTGCCACCAAAAGCCGCCGGGCCATAGGAGGATTCAAAGATGATTGTCGGCAGGGTTTCAGCGACCTTTTTCGGGTCAATGCTGTCCGCTGTCTCGATCGCCTTTTTCAGCGCCATGACCGCGTCATAGCTTGAAATGGTGATGCCGTTCAGGGATTCGCCGAGCTTCGCGATGGCGCCTTCATTCAGCTTGCGCTGGGCCTCGCTGGCGGAATCGCCCTGGAAATCGGCGGATGCGCCGAGATAGGTGCCTTCAGCAGCCGCGCCCGCCATCTGGCTCAGCGTGCCGGCCGAGGTGCCGGGGGCCACAACCTTGACGCCGTCCCAGCCCAGCACGTCCAGCGCCTTCATGATGGAGCCGACATCCGCAGGAGGAGACGCGCCGAAGTCAACGGCATCGGGTTTGCTGTTGGCGATTTTCGTCGCAATGGACTGGAATTCAGTGGTGCCACGCTCGTATCTGTCCGTTGAAATCACCTCAACATCCAGGCTATTCCAGGTCTCGATCGCCACAGGCTCCACTTCCTGACCGGTCGCATCATTGGGGGTGATCATCGCGACCGTCTTCAGATCGGGATGCTGTTCCTTGATATAGCCGAAGAAAGGCGCCAGGATTTCAAATGGCGTATTCATTTGCGTAAAGGTCAGCGGATAGTCGGGCCCCTTGATGCTTTTGCCCCAGCCCGTATTGAATAGAAGCGCGCCCTGACGCTCGGACAGGGCCTGGGTTGCGCGCACGGGCGCGGTGCCGATGCTGCCGACGATGAATTTGATATTTTCGCGGTTCAGCATGGTCTGCGCCGTCTTGGCGCCTTCGGCGGCGTTGTATTTATTGTCATAGACATGCAGTTCCAGCATGTAGGTTTCGCCGCCGGCCTTGATGCCGCCTTCGGAATTAACCTTTTCGACAGCCTGTTCCGCAGCATATTCAAAGCCAAGTCCCCAGGCGGCCGCGGCTCCCGACATCGGAGCGGAAACGCCCACCTTGAGGACTTCGTCGGCAAATACCGTTTGTGCACTGAACAGGGCAATCAAGGCCCCGCCAGTAATGCTGATAACCTTCTTCATAGACATGATTTTCTCCCTTTCTTTGAGGTTTTATAAGTACTTAGTTTTACGATGACAAAGCATCAAAGGTTTGCGGTGATCCCCCCTGAAACAGGTAGCGCTGCGCCGGTAATAAAGTCTGAATCAGGGCCGACAAGAAAACTGACGGCGGCGGCAATGTCTTCCGGGCGGCCCAGGCGTTTCAGCAGGGACCTGTTGGTGTAGTCGGCCACCATCTGCGGCGCGGCATTGTTGATGACGGATGTCTGGATCAGCCCCGGAACGATGCAGTTGACCCGGACGGATGGGGCCAGCTCAATGGCCAGCGACCGCGTGAGGGATGAAACGGCGGCCTTCGCCGCGGCATATTCCGGCTGATCGCCATCCCCGGCGTAGGTTACGGAGGAAATATTCACAATCGCGCCCTTGCCGCGGCTGACCATTTCTGGTGCCGTGGCCTGAACCATCCAGAACAGCGGTTTCAGATTAAGGGCGAAGGTGCTGTCGAAGCGTTCCTCGCTCATCCCGAGAAGCGGGGTCACCAGCTCCCCGCCGCGGATGCCGCCCACGACATTCACCAGTACGGAGACCGGTCCCAGATTATCCACGATCTCGGCAATGGCGGCGTTGGTTTCCTGCTCGTCGGTGGCGTTTGCCCGGACAGTGTGAATCCCGGCATCCGGATGGCGGGCCTGGATGTCTTCGGCGACGGCGGTAACGCGCCGACCCGAGATATCGATCAGGCCGAGGGCCGCGCCGTCCGCCGCCAGCCGTTCGGCAATGGCCGCGCCCATCGGGCCGCCCGCGCCGCTGACCAGCGCGACAGTGCCTGCAAGCGGCAGTCCTCGAGTTGTGGAGGATTTTTGTTCTGTCATTATTGAACCTCTCTCAATTTTCCCTGGCCTTCTGTGTGCCAGTCCCGAAGGGTGCGCTTTAAAATCTTGTTGGACGGGCCGAGGGGCATCTCGTCAACGGTGTAGACGCGGCGGGGTGACTTGTAGGCGGATAGATTCTTGCGGCAAAAGGCGATGATTTCCGCCGCATCCAGCGTGTGCCCGGCGTGCGGGATGGCGACCGCCACGGGAATTTCGCTCTTGTCCTTGTCCGGCAGGCCGATAACGGCGCAAATGCGGATATCGGGATGCTGATACAGCAGGTCTTCGACTTCCAGCGGGTAGATGTTGTAACCGCCGGAAATGATGACATCTTTTTTCCGGTCAACGATGAACAGATAACCATCTTCATCGAGATATCCGAGATCGCCGCTGAGCCAGCCTTTCGGCGTGAAGCTGGCGGTTGTTGTCTCCGTATCGCCCCAGTAGCCCGCGCCGATGGTGTCGCCGGAAATCCGTACTTCGCCAATTTCACCGCGCGGTAATTCCGCGCCGTTGTCATCGACAATGCTGATTCGTGAGCCGCCGATCGGCACTCCGGCGGAGCCGCGTTTGCGGATACCGAACAGGGGTTCGCCCGTCACATAGCCCGTGCTTTCCGTCGCGCCATATATTTGCAGCAGCGGTACGCCAATTTTCTCTTCAAACTGTTGCATGACGTTCGGCGCGACGGGGGATCCACCCGTCACACATGTCTTGAGGGATCGGAGATCGTGCCTTGAAGGATCGAATTCGCGGAGCAGATACAGATACATGGTCGGCGATCCGGCAAGATATGTCACCTTTTCGCGGGTGATCGTCTCCAGCACGGCGTCGGTGTCCCAGCGTTCCATCTGAATCATTTTTGCGCCCGAAAAGATGGCCCCGTTCATCATGCAGGTGGCGCCGAAATTGTTGAACAGAGGCAGGGCGCAGAGAAAGACTTCCTTGTCCCATAAAAGCCCGCCATGAACCGCCATGTCGCGTAGCGTCGTATACTGGCTCAGCTGCGTCTGCGTCGCCCCTTTGGGTTCCCCTGTGGTGCCGGAGGTGAAAAACAGGGCGACGACATCATCGGGCTTGAAAGTCGGGATCGGGCAGGCCGTGTCGGCATGATCCATGAGCGTCTCCACATCAAGAGCGCCCTCCGCCGCGCCGTCGGTCACGAAGATCGTCCCGGGCCGCCCGGTTTGCTGCTGGACTTCAAGGGCGAAGGGCAGTGTTTCTTTACTGGTGAGGATCAGCTTCATGTCTGTCCGCGAGACGGTGGCGCTGACTTCTCGCGCGCGGTTCATGCTGCTGATGGGCGTTGCGATTGCGCCTATTTTCTGGCAGGCCCAGTAGCCGAGGGCCAATACAGGGCGGCTGGGTAGATACAGTCCGATAACGTCTCCGGCTTTGGCCCCATGCGCTTTGAAGATATTCGCCAATTGCGATGTTTTGGCGTCAAACTCAGAAAAAGTAAGTGTCTGCTCATCAAAGCTGATGAATATCTGATCTCCAATAATGCGCGATGTGTTTTCCAAACACTGTGCTAAAGACGAAACAGTCACTCGCACTCCTCCCATTTTTGTCGGTGTTGACGCTTCAGGCGGCATACTTATTTTGTTCAGTCTATGCATAATGATGAATATCAGTCAATGCTTTTGAACATTTGTTAGTTTTTTTTGCAGACGAGCTAATAAGACAGTTCCTTCCCTCATAATTTGGCAGGATGTTTTTTGCGCCTTCTTGTATAGCCTTGGAGAAAAATTCCCGTTGTAAGGTCGAGACTGAACTGGGATGAGGAACAGGAGCTGGTTTCCGGATAAACAGCAATTGCCTTGCAATGTTTGAGAGAGGCAGAATTATTATTACTATGATTTATCTGCGTATTTCGCATGTTGCAGCATAAAGACAGCGGAAATTCAACAGGCTAGGCCATTTATGAACTTACGGCTTAGGTACGGGCAATACCATTAAGCAATAATGACTGTTGCATTGCGATCATTTCCTGGAGTGTATAGAAACCTTCCTGTCCGCCTTTCTCGGGATCGAACCATTCGACAGTCCAGTTCAGTGCTCCAAGGAGGAAAAGTCGCAGGGGAACAACTTCAAAGTCGCTGCGGATTATTTTTTTGTTTTGCGCTTTCTTCAAGCAGGCATCCCAGGCTGATGCATATTTCTTTCGAACAGGTTGATGCCGTGCGCGGACTTCCTGTGGTAACTGTCCGTACATTCGAATGTTTGCAGAAGTAAATTCACTACGAGCGAAAAGAATCCTCATATGAGCATTTATTGCGTCTGCCAGTTGTCGACTATTATCAGGGTATTTTTCGTCATCATATAGAATTCTGGAGACGCCTTCTGCCATTTCACGCAAACCGCGATCGAGGACTTCATCCAAAAGGTCCTCTTTGGAGCTGAAATGATAATAGATACTTCCGGCTTCCATCTTCGCTACAGCCGCTATCTGGCGCAGTGTAGATGCGCTATATCCGGACGCACGCATAACTTTCGCAGCTGAAGACAGGATATGCATTCTTGTTCTTGCCGCTTTGCTATCGCCCTGAACAATAAATTCCGAAGCTATAAAGCCTGCGTCTTCAACTGAGAATGAATGTTTATTGGCTTCAACCAGCATGCCATCCAGAATTAATTTAACGGCATTTTCGGACAGTACGCTGACCGGATATTGTGAGGCGTTAAACCATTCACCCATCCAATTCAGCGCTCCAAGCAGGAATTGTCGAAGGGGAACGACTTTGATATCGGATCTGATTTCTCCGTTCCGTAACGCCTTTTTCAGAAGTTCATCCCACAAGCTCGCATAGGCCAGTCGAAGCGGACGATGCCGCTCGCGCATGGGCTCGGAAAGCATGGAAAAATTACGTATATTGGAAGATGTAAAATCGCTCTCTTTGAGTAAAAATACGAGATGGGAGTTTACCATCTTTCCAAGTGTTTCATGAAATCCGCTCCCGCGCTTTTCACAATCTTCACTCGCATTTTTTACTGCGTCGTAAACTTGGCGGAGACCCAAATCGAGAACAGCATCGAAAATTTCTTCTTTCGATGAAAAATGATAGTAAATACTGCCAGCTTCAACACCTGCGGCATCAGCAATTTTTCGAAGTGTGGAAGGCCCGTAGCCAGCAACGCGGAATTGCCGTGCTGCCGCTGACAAAATAGTAAGGCGGGTTCTCTCGGACTTGCTCACTGTAGGCTTTATAAATTTCGACATTTCTAATTTCACGTTCATAGCTTTTAATTCCTTCTTGACAGAGTAATGTCAAGTGGGATAATTCGAACAAATGTTTGATTTTAATAATAAAGTAGGCTGAATTCAGAATTTACTGACCTGGGAGTGGGCGAAATGCGTGGTTTGGCGGAAAAGTATGTCATCGTAACCGGGAGTGGCAGTGGCATCGGACGAGAGATAGCCCGGCGCTTTGCGAAAGAAGGCGCAGATGTCGCCCTGTTCGATATTAATGGCGACGGAGCCGCCGAAACCCTTAAATTAATTAAGGAGAACGGCGGTCAGGGTGCCGTTTTCACCGTAGATATTACTGATCGTGAGGCTGTCTCTAAGGCGGTGGGAGAGATCGAGAAAATCCATGCAGTAGATGTTCTGGTCAATAATGCAGGCTGGGACAAAATGGTTAACTTCCTCGATTCGGACGTTGATCTGTGGAAGAAAGTTATTGATATAAATCTTTATGGTGCGTTGTACATGCATCATGCCGTCCTGCCTGGAATGGTGAAAAATGGTGGCGGCAGGGTGATCAATATCAGTTCGGATGCGGGCCGTGTCGGCTCTTCGGGGGAGGCTGTCTATTCAGCCTGCAAGGGCGGGCTTATTGCCTTTACCAAGTCCGTTGCCCGTGAACTGGCGCGGGCCGGCGTCCAGTTGAACACGGTGTGCCCGGGCCCGACCGATACGCCGCTCTTTGCCAATGTGGCCTCCGGGCCTGCGGCGGACAAGATTGCAGAGGGCCTAAAAAGAGCGATCCCGATGAAGCGGCTTGCGCAGCCATCTGATTTTCCGGGCATCGTGTGCTTTCTGGCATCGGATGACGCCGGATTTATCACTGGCCAGACCATTTCAGTTTCAGGCGGCCTGACTATGCATGGCTAGGTTTGAAGCTCAATAGCAAGCCAATCCATAATTTCAGGCATAAATTGCGATATCGACAGTTATGTTGTCCGGTTGGTACTGTAGCGTAATATTGCTGCTTTTAGAATTCAATCTAAGAATTATCAGGGACACACAGTCGTAATGTACCGAATATCTGTTGGCTTCCTTCTGCTATTACAACGGCTTCGCGTCATGCATTGAACTCACTTAATATTCAAGGTACCAGCCCACTATTTGCCTTGTCATGTTTTCTAACGTAAGTTAGGATTTTT
>JBBDJF010000124.1:2111-60717 GCA_040880045.1 Sneathiella sp. | reverse complement strand
CCTCGCCAACCGGAGAGATGCTTGGCGGCTTGCCTTTCTCTGCAGCATAACATCTGTGCTGGGCGGACTTTCCGGCTATCTGGTCGGTGCCTTCTTTTACGAGTGGATCGGCGCGCCGATTATCGATTTTTACGGTTATACAGACAAATTCGCAAGTTTTACCGAAGCTTATAATGAGTGGGGCGGATGGATTGTCGCCTTTTTCGGGCTGACGCCGTTCCCTTACAAAGTGATCACTATTGCGAGCGGGGTGACCCATCTCAATCTCGCGGTGTTTATCATTGCGTCCGTGCTGTCACGCAGTTTACGGTTTTTTATTGTGGCGGGCCTTTTGTGGAAATTTGGCGCTCCGATCCAGGTATTTATCGAGAAGTATCTCGGGATGCTGACCATTCTCTTCTTCGTTTTGCTGATTGGCGGCTTTGTGTTGCTTAAATACATGCTCTAGACAGCGGCTTATCGCGGGGTCCGGACGTTTTGACATTTCTGAATAAAAATGCGTTATGGGTTACGTTTCTGGCAGCGATTGCCGCACTTGGCATTGCTTTTACGGCACAGTATGTGTTTGATCTCTGGCCGTGTGTTCTTTGCCTCTATCAGCGCTGGCCCTATGCCGTTGTTATCATAGTATCGCTTGCCGGGCTTGCCCTGCGAAAGCGAATGGGTGCTTGGCCCTTCCTGATGCTCTGCGCGGCGGCTTTTGCGGCAACGGCGGCTATCGGCGGCTTCCATGTAGGGGTTGAGCAGGGCTGGTGGGAGGGGAGTCAGGAATGTGTCGGGGATACGGCCAAAACCGAAAGTCTGCAGGATCTCAAAGCCAAGATCATGTCGACCCCGATCGTTCGATGTAATGACGTTGCCTGGTCGCTCTTCGGGATATCGATGGCAGGCTATAACTTTATCGCTGCGGCAATTCTGGCTGTTTTTTCATTCATGGCTGCGCTAAGTTCTTACAAGAACAAGTAAGGATCTGCCATGACAGAGAAACGCTCCAACACCACAAAGCCTTCATTCGGCCGGCAGCCCGGAGACCTCAGCCCGCGTGAGCAGCTTGAACGGACCATACGGGTTGATCATGCCGGGGAATTTGGCGCGGTGCGGATCTATGAAGGGCAATATGCGGTCCTGAAAGGAACGGAGGCCGCTGATACCCTGAAGCATATGAAGGAGCAGGAAGAGGTTCATCGGGTAGAATTTGAAGAACTCCTGACCGCCCGGCGTGTCCGCCCAACGCTTCTTGGTCCGCTCTGGCATGTTGCCGGTTTTGCGCTTGGCGCAGGGACGGCGATGCTCGGCAAGGAGGCGGCCATGGCCTGTACCGAGGCAGTGGAAGAAGTCATCGATGCCCATTATCAGCAGCAGCTGGAAGAGCTGGGCGAAGAAGAGGCGGAGCTTAAGGAAACTATTTCCAGATTTCGGGATGAGGAGATTGAGCATCGCGATATCGCCCGTGGGGAAGGGGCGGGAGAGGCCCCGGGATATGAGTTGCTCACGTCAGCCGTGAAAACCGGATCAAAGATGGCAATCTGGCTTTCGTCTCGCATCTGACGAAAACCCCCATGCTTTAAGGAAAATCGCAGCGTGTGGCGGATATGGTCGCGAAGCTTTGCTTGCCGGCCAGAATGCTGAAACGATACTCATTGGAACCGAAGACGACACTTTTATGAAGCGGTAGAATGCCAGTCAGCTTTTCCGTCTGGCCTCCGAGCTGGGTAAAGGTGATCTCGACCGGCTGTTCAGGATCGTACCATGCTTCTACTTTGTTATCGGGGTTAACGACGGACTGGCCATTGCCGGTGACGGTGATTGTGCCGTCGCCAAGGCTGACCGAGTTGCCGGGGCTGGAAAAAATCGGTGTATTGACGATAAACCGTTTGGTTTCGGGGGCGGCATCACAATTCTGGCTATTCTGTGCCAGCGAAATCAGGGATAGCAACCGATCCGGCTCCAGCCCTTCCGCGAGACGTTCCTGCACCAAATCCAGAATTTCGCGGGTGGGCCCGCTCGGAATCTCGTTTTCAAATTTGTCGCGCCATTGCCGGGCTTCGGCCAAGGCGGTACTTTGCTTGTCAAGTGCGGCACGGGCCTGATCATTCAGCCGGTCGTTCTCGCTGGTCAGAACAATGACCTGCCCTTCTATATCGGCGACATGCCGGTCCGCATTGGCTTGCCCTTCATAATAACCATAGACGCCGACTCCTGCGAGCAACGCGATAAACAGGACAAATTTGAAAAACCGGTTGCGCCGTTGCCGCGCTTGCTTTTTTTCCGAAAGACCAAGGCCATAACTCATTGTGCGTCACTTCTTCAGCGAAAAGGGGATTGATTGCAAACAGATTTCTATATAGCCGCCGAAGTGCGGTGAACGCAAGTCACGAGAGGTCGTGTATCGGGAATTTCGCTTACTCTTCGAGTTCTGTATCCCAATAAAGATAATCGCGCCAGCTTTCGTGAAGGTAGTTGGGCGGGAAGGCGCGGCCTTGCCTGTTAAGCATTTGCGGGGTTGGTACATAGGGACGGATTGCCGGGAACATGTTTACGTCACGTGGAAGGCGGCCCCCTTTTTTTATGTTGCAGGGGGCACAGGCCGTTGTGATGTTCTTCCAGCTTGTCTGGCCGCCAAGACGGCGCGGAAGGACATGATCGAATGTCAGTTCCTCCGTCGAGCCACAATATTGACAGCTAAATCCATCGCGCAGGAAAAGATTAAATCGGGTAAAAGCGGGTTGCTTGCTTTGCTTGATATAGCGTTTGAGGCTGATAACGCTCGGCAGGCGCATCTCAAAGCTGGGAGATCGGACAACGCGGTCATATTCTGAAACAATATCCACCCGCTCAAGAAAAACCGATTTAAGCGTGTCCTGCCAAGACCATAGCGACAGGGGAAAATAGCTAAGGGGCCTGTAATCGGCGTTTAAAACCAGCGCCGGATATTTTTCCATGGATGTTTGCAAGGCTCTATCAGTCTCCAAACAGGATGTTATGTTGAAAGTTTGGCGCTTCCCTCTAAAAATTGCAAACTCTAATACAGTATTTTGTGTGAAATAAATATGAAGCCACCGCATCTTGACGGCGGCATGGCGTCAAGAATTTGCTATCTGGCGAATTAATCGACTCAGCTTTTCGGTGAGGGTCCGGGTGTCGCCGATGGGCTAACCGGAAATGTTCTTGCGTGTCGGAGCCTGAACCACATCGGCATAGTAGCGCCACAATATGCGCGCGGCGATTGTGCGGTAAGGTCTGAGGGGTTCGGCCAGTATATCCATTTGGGCGATGTCCGGTCGTACCGGCAGTTTTTTAAGATGGCCGAATGCCGATTGCAGCGCAACGTCTCCGGCGGGCCAGATATCCGTGCGACCAAGGCAGGCCATCATGTAGATTTCCGCCGTCCAGCGCCCGATCCCTTTAACCTGTGTCAGCTGGCTGAGTACTGTTTCGTCGTCCAGCGCATGCAATGTATCAAGTGTCAATCGTCCGCTCAGTATATCGTCTGCAAGGGCACGGCAGTAGCGCGCCTTTTGCCGACTAAGGCCAAGGCCGCGTAATTCCTCTTCGGTATACTCAGCCATACGCGATGGCGTAAAAGGCGTTATCGCCTCTGCCAGCCGTCGCCATATTGCGTCGGCGCTCGCCAGGGAAACCTGCTGCTCAATAATGATTTTCGCAAGCGGTTCAAACCCGGCGGGACGTGTGCGGGGCGGTAGTGGCTGGATCAGGGAGAGGGCGTGACTGAAATCCGGATCCCGCTCGCATAAAAACTCAAATGCAACCGAGATGTCCGCCACTTCTGTCATTGTTCCGTTGCGTGCGCAGTCGTCAGGCCGGAAGAGCAGTTCAGGCTTTTCGCCGCGAGAGCGATCTGCGCTTCGTCACTCTCGCCCTTCAAGGTAATATGGGGGATATCCGGCACAAGGCCGACTTCATGGAAGGTTGGTCCGCCGCCGGTTGTAAAGCGTCCCGTGGTGAGACGGAGACCGCCGCCATTTCGAAGTGGCATCAGGGACTGCATCAGGCCCTTGCCAAAGCTCTTCTCGCCAAAAAGCTTAGCCCGGGCCTGGTATTTAAGCGCCCCTGCCACAATCTCGGATGAGGATGCTGACTTGCTGTTCAGCATGACGACTATTGGCGCGCCTTTAGCGCGGTCGCCCTGATCTGCTTCGCGTGCGACGAGTTCCCGGCCGCGATTCCGGACTGTGTAGATATTACCGCCATCGAGAAAGGCGCTTGCGACAACTTCCGCCTCGGAAACGAGACCGCCCGGGTTATTGCGCATATCCAGAACAATTCCGCAGAGGCCGGAACCCAGGTTATCCTCGAAATCTTCAAGCGCGGTTACAACGCCGGGGCCCGTGTTCTTGGTGAAAGAGAAAATACGGATATAGCCGATATTGCCGTCAATACGATGCGTTACCGCGGCAACATCCACTTCGCGGCGCGTCACATCGATCTGCACTGGGGTTGAGATATTTTCACGCCTTATCGTCAGGGCGGCAACGGTATTCTCCGGCCCGCGCAACCTGGCGCGCGCCTGTGCCATTGTCAGGCCATGAATGGAATCACCATCGACATGGGTTATAATGTCTTTTTCCCTGACATCCGCGTCTTCCGCGCCGGACCCTTTGAGCAGGCTCATTACCGTCAGATTGCCGTCGACCATCCTGATATGGATCCCCAGGCCGACAAAATGTCCCTCAAGGCCTTCGCGGTATGATGAGTAATTCTGCGGTGCCATGTAGCCCGTATAGCGATCCATCGAGGCAAGCATTGCGTTCAACGCCCGGGTTGTCGGATCGCTTTCCCAATCTCCATCCTCCGGAACCGCCTTCAGGCCTTCAATGGCTTTGTCGATCAGATCCTCGGGATTTACATCGTCAACATACCGCTGGTCCACTGTTTGCAAGACATCCGCCATGACGTTAATATTCTGCGCCATCAGTGGATCGTCCTTGACGGTCTCGCGATAAGCGGCTTCGTAGCGATCAAGAGCGACGTTGACATCATGGTTTCTTGTGATTGGAATCGCACATGCCGTTACCAGCATTAAAAGATTGAGTGCGATCAAAATTCTTTTAAACATTTGTCTCGCCCGTAGAAATTTTTTATAATTAATAAATTCTTAACAAAGGCTAGCGCCGGGTCAGGCCACTGACAAGAAAAACAGATAAAATTTTAGGCGTATTGAATATTTTTTTCCGGACCACCTTTTTGTTAACGATATGGTAACTATAACGCGTTTTGCACCAAGCCCAACTGGATTTCTTCATCTTGGGCATGTTTATTCGGCCACACTTGCGTGGCGTTCGGCGCGGGAAAGCAACGGTCGCTTTATTCTCCGCATTGAAGATATAGATCCGATCAGGTGCCGCCCGGAATTTGAGGCCGCCATCTATGAAGATCTCGCCTGGTTGGGGCTAAATTGGGATCCGCCAGTCCGTCGTCAGAGTGAGCATCTGGATGATTATGCGGCCCTTCTCGAACGGCTCAGCGACCGCGATTTGATCTACCCCTGCTTTTGCACTCGCAAGGAGATAGCGGCGGAAATTGCCCGCAGCAATTCGGCACCCCACGGCCCGGAAGGTCCTGTATATCCGGGTACTTGCCGGGAAATGACAGAGTCGGAGCGGCAGGCGCGATTTGCGCGAGACGAACCATACGCGCTTCGACTGAATATGGTTAATGCCATTGCAGCCGTGGATCTCCCGACAATGCGTTTTCATGAAGTTGGAAAGGGTCATGTCCAGTGTGATCCGGCGCCTTTTGGCGATGTGATCCTGGCCCGCAAGGAAACCCCGACCAGCTATCATCTGGCAGTGACATTTGATGATGCACTTCAGGATGTTAACCATATTATCCGGGGTCAGGACCTGTTTCCATCAACCCATATTCACCGACTGCTACAGGGGTTGCTCGATCTTCCCACGCCGACTTATTTTCATCATGGATTGATCTCCGACGGGAAGGGGCGTCGGCTGTCAAAACGTGACAAGGATGCAACAATCAAATCTTTACGCGAATATGGTTACCAGCCCGAAGAAGTGCGGAAAATGGTCGATTATGGTTAATTTTTTGCCGATTCTCCGAATCTATTCGTGTCTGAAAAATTAGGCGACATCTTCATATTTCATGATCATATCGACCATGTCGATAATAATGCCCGCCATGTCGAAATCCTTCGGTGTATAGATCGCGCTGACACCTGCTTTCTTGAGTGTCTCGGCATCTTCGGGCGGAATGATGCCGCCGACAACGACTGGAATATTGCCTATGCCGGCGTCCTGCAGTTTCTTGCAGACCTCTGTCGCGAGCGATACATGAGAGCCGGACAGGATGGAAAGGCCGACAAGATCCACGGTCCCCGCACGGGCGGCGTTTACAATCTGCTCAGGCGTGAGGCGTATGCCTTCATATACGACCTGCATCCCGCTATCGCGTGCGGCAACGGCAATCTGCTCTGCCCCATTCGAATGCCCGTCCAGACCCGGCTTGCCGACGAGAACTTTTAATGGTCGACCGAGAGCTCGCGCGGCGGCGGAAACTTTTTCGCGAGCGGGTTCCAGAATGTCATTTTCCGCGTTCGAGATTGCGGAACCAACACCGGTGGGGGCGCGATATTCGCCATATACCTGACGTAACGCCTCCGACCATTCACCTGTGGTGACACCGGCTTTCGCGGCTGCAATGGAGGGTGGCATGATATTCTGGCCTTCCCTGGCAGCTTTTGAAAGGGCGTCGAGCGCTTTCTTCACCGCAGTGTCGTCACGTTCCGTCCGCCAGGCTTCAAGCCGCTCAATCTGTTCAGCTTCCGTCTTGGCATCAACCGTCATGATACCGCCGTCTGCCCCTTGCGTGAGGGGAGAGGGGGCGGATTCAGTGAATTTGTTCACGCCAATGACCGGCAACCCGCCTGAAATAACCGATTGCACCCGATTGGTATTGGCATTGACCAGGCTTTCTTTCAGGTAACCTGTATCCACGGCAGCAACCGCGCCACCCATTTCATCTATCAGGCGAAGCTCCTCCCGCGCGGCGGTCTTCAGCTCCTCGACCTTGCGGTCGATTTCCACCGATCCCTCGAAAATATCGCCAAACTCGAGCAGGTCGGTTTCATAGGCGACGATCTGTTGAAGACGGAGAGACCATTGCTGGTCCCACGGACGCGGAAGGCCCAGCGCTTCGTTCCAGGCCGGAAGTTGCACAGCACGGGCGCGGGCGTTTTTGGAGAGAACGACGGCGAGCATTTCCAGCAGAATACGATAAACATTATTTTCTGGCTGCTGTTCTGTGAGCCCAAGCGAGTTGACCTGTACGCCATAGCGGAATCGCCTGAATTTCTCGTCCTCAACACCATATCTATCGCGCAGGATTTCATCCCACAGATCGACAAATGCGCGCATTTTGCACATTTCGGTGATGAAGCGGATACCGGCATTTACAAAAAAACTGATCCGGCCCGTTGCAGCAGGGAAATCCTTGGCGCTGATCTGCCCGCTCTCCTTGACGGCATCCAGCACGGCGATCGCTGTGGCAAGAGCGAAGGACAATTCCTGAACCGGTGTCGCACCTGCTTCCTGCAAATGGTAGGAACAGACATTGGTCGGATTCCATTTCGGCATATGCTGATAGGTGTAGCTGACGACATCGGTTATCAGCCGCATGCTGGGTGCGGGCGGGAAAATATAGGTCCCGCGTGAGAGATATTCCTTGATAATGTCGTTCTGGACTGTGCCCTGCAGGGCGGCAATATCCGCGCCCTGTTCCTCCGCAACGGCGACATACAACGCCAGCAACCAGGCGGAGGTTGCATTGATGGTCATGGAGGTATTCATTTTTTCAAGCGGGATCTCATCAAACAGGGTGCGCATATCGCCCAGATGACAAATCGGGACGCCTACCTTGCCAACTTCGCCGCGGGCAAGAATATGATCCGAATCATAACCTGTCTGTGTTGGCAAGTCGAAGGCTACGGATAATCCGGTCTGGCCACGCGCAAGGTTTGTTTTATAGAGCTCGTTTGAAGCCTGCGCTGAGGAATGGCCCGAGTATGTCCGAAAAAGCCAAGGACGATCTTTCCTTGGGGCGGCGGATTTTACGGCTTCCTGTTTATCACTTGCCATAATTTTCTTTCGTTTTTTAACCCTAATAAGATCAGTTGTTACGTGCATTGATTGTTACGCGTAATAACATAACTTTGTGCTGCAGTGCAAAAAAAACTTGTTATCTGGTCAAAGGTCAGTAATCTTCTCATAAACCGGGCTAAAGTAAAGGTCTCTGTTTCGTTTTTTGATGCAATGCGATATATGTAGGCGAGAAATGGGAATTTGTAATTTCTAAAGACCTGATGCCCTATAAATCAGACGCCATATAAAATACGAGGGATATTTTCGATGTCAAATACGCAAGCTTCCGCGCTGTCCGATGCGGGCAACGATACGCCAGCAGGTGAAATCAAGGACCTGTATGAGGTTGGTGAAATTCCACCGCTCGGCCATGTTCCCGCCAAAATGTATGCCTGGGCGATCCGGCGTGAGCGCCATGGTGAGCCAGAATCGGCGATGCAGGTCGAGGTTGTCGATACCCCGGAACTGGACAGTCATGATGTGCTTATCCTCGTGATGGCGGCAGGGGTCAATTACAACGGAGTCTGGGCGGCGCTTGGTGAGCCTATTTCCCCATTTGATGTCCATAAGCAACCTTATCATATTGCCGGTTCCGATGCGTCGGGTGTTGTTTACGCCGTCGGCAACAAGGTCAAGCGATTCAAGGTTGGCGATGAGGTCGTGGTTCACTGCAACCAGGATGATGGCGACGACGAAGAATGCAACGGTGGCGACCCGATGTTCTCGACGAGCCAGCGGATCTGGGGCTATGAAACGCCGGACGGCTCTTTCGCCCAGTTTGCGCGTGTGCAGGACCGGCAGCTGATGCCGCGGCCCAAACACCTGACATGGGAAGAAAGCGCCTGTTACGTCCTCACACTGGCGACGGCATATCGCATGCTTTTCGGGCATCGACCGCATATCCTGCGTCCTGGCCATAACGTCCTGATCTGGGGCGCTTCCGGTGGTTTGGGTTCCATGGCGATCCAGATCTGCGCTGCGGCGGGTGCGAATGCCATCGGTGTGATTTCCGACGAAAGCAAACGTGACTTTGTCATGTCACTCGGCGCGAAGGGCGTACTGAACAGGAAGGACTTTGATTGCTGGGGCCAGCTTCCCAAGGTGAATGGCGAAGGCTTCGGCGAATATATGAAGAAAACCCGGGAATTCGGCAAGGCTATCTGGGAAATCACAGGCAAGGGCAATGATGTCGATTTCGTCTTCGAGCATCCGGGCGAACAGACTTTCCCCGTTTCCTGTAATGTGGTGAAGCGCGGGGGAATGGTGGTCTTCTGTGCCGGGACGACAGGCTTTAACCTGACGATGGATGCGCGCTTTGTCTGGATGCGCCAAAAGCGTATTCAGGGGAGCCATTTTGCAAACCTCAAACAGGCAGCACAGGCGAATAGTCTGGTTGTCGAGCGTCGGATCGATCCATGTATGTCCGAGGTGTTCTCATGGGATGACATTCCGCGGGCGCATACGAAAATGATGAATAACCAGCACAAGCCCGGCAATATGGCGGTGCTGGTATCGTCGAAATATCCGGGCCTTCGGACTATTGAGGATGCCATCGAAGCCGGGAACGGCTGAGCTGCCGCCAAAATAAATAAGGAAAAATAGTAATGATAACGTCAGAAATGACTGAAGCGCCCCGCACTCTCCTGCTGAGCGGGCTGGACGGACTTTGCGAAAAGGCACTGGACTCCGCCGAATCTTTCAAACAGCAGGCGATCCTCTCTGTTGCTGAACTGACTCGCGGCAGCAATGGCCGGATCAGTGCAGAGCTTGTTGAGGCAAATCAATATGCGACCCATGGCCTTGCCTGGCTGGCAACCTATGTCGAGGCCTTGCGGGAGACGCTGAACTGGTCGCGTAGTCTCGCGACCGAAGGGAAATTCGGGGAGTTGGAGCAGCTTATACTTCAGGCCGGCTTCAGTGAGTATCTCAGTCAGATTGCCGGTGGCATTCCCATGACCCTCGGGGAGATCATCCGCCCACTCGATCTTGGTCTGGATGACACGGCGAGTACCAAATTCAAGACTACGGAAGTCACGACGCTGATCGGGGCGGGTTACAGCACCAGTGTTAAAGAGCGAATTGCTGAGTTGATTGCGGAAGGCATGGACACAGGCCACTTTGGGGATCCGGGTCTTGATGAGACTTTTTCCATGATCCGGGACCAGTTCCGCCGCTTTGCCAATGAAGAGGTGATGCCCTATGCCCACGACTGGCACATGAAGGACGAATTGATCCCGATGCCGGTAGTCAGGAAAATGTCGGAGCTGGGCGTGTTTGGCCTGACAGTGCCGGAAAAATACGACGGCCTTGGCCTGGGCAAGATGTCCATGTGTGTTGTCTCGGAGGAACTTTCCCGTGGCTACATCGGCGTTGGTTCGCTGGGCACGAGGTCGGAAATCGCGGCGGAACTTATTCTGACGGGCGGCACCGATGCGCAGAAGGAAAAATGGCTCTCACCCATCGCTACGGGCGAGATATTGCCGACCGCCGTTTTTACAGAACCGAATACAGGGTCTGACCTTGCATCCCTGAAAACCCGCGCGGTGAAGGATGGCGATGTCTATAAGGTCACGGGCAACAAGACCTGGATTACCCATGCGGCGCGCGCCGACGTAATGACCATGCTGGTGCGGACCAACCCGAACGAGCCCGGCTATAAGGGACTTTCCATGTTCCTGGCCGAAAAGCCGCATATGACTGAGAAAGAGGATTTCCCCGCAGACGGCATGACCGGCGGTGAGATTGAGGTTCTCGGTTATCGTGGCATGAAGGAATACGAGCTTGGCTTCGATAATTTCGAAATCAAGGCGGAGAATCTTCTGGGTGAAGAGGAAGGAAACGGCTTCAAGCAGTTGATGCAGACCTTTGAAAGCGCCCGTATCCAGACAGCGGCCCGTGCCCTTGGGGTTGCGCAGAACGCGATGGAGCTGGGCCTTCGCTACGCGCTTGATCGCATCCAGTTTGCCCGGCCGATCATCAAGTTCCCGCGCGTTGCCGGAAAGCTTTCCTGGATGGCAGTCGAAATCATGATGGCGCGGCAGCTGACCTATGCGTCAGCCCGGGCGAAGGATGAAGGTCGCCGTTGTGACCTTGAGGCCGGGATGGCCAAGCTTCTCGGCGCCCGCGTTGCCTGGAGCACGGCAGACAATGCCCTGCAAATACATGGCGGCAACGGCTTCGCATTGGAATATCCGATAAGTCGTGTTCTTTGCGATGCCCGGATCCTCAATATTTTCGAAGGGGCAGGTGAAATCCAGGCGCAGGTGATTGCCCGGCGCCTGCTTGAAGGGGCAAACTAAAAGGCTCCCAAAGATGGATCAGCGGATCTCCCTCATCACACTCGGCGTCAAGGATTTAGCGCGGAGTACACAATTCTTTGAAGCCCTGGGCTGGAAGCGTTCTGTCAAGGACGCTCCCGGCGTTTCCTTCTTCCAATGCGGTTCTATTGCCTTCGGCCTGTTCCTGCGCGAAGAACTGGCGAAAGATGCCGGGGTGTCGACAACTGGTTCTGGTTTTGAGGGATTCTCAATTGCCTACAATGCCCGCAGCAAAGCAGAAGTGGACGAGGTGTTGGCCGAGGTTAGTTCATTGGGCGCGGAGGTGATCAAGCCGGCAGAAGAGGTTTTCTGGGGCGGCTATTCCGGGTATTTCCGTGACCTCGACGGCCATCTTTGGGAAGTCGCATGGAACCCCGGCTTTGAAATCGATATAACCGGGGCCGTAACGCTGCCCGACTGATTGATGCCTGTCTCTACTTCTCTTCCATATCAGCGGTGAATTGGAAGCCGAGGACGGCGGTAATAGTGGCTCCGAGAAGGACAATAGCCCAGCTCACATATAGCCAGATCAGGAAGAGTGGGATAGCTGCCATGGCGCCATAGACCACTTCGTAAGACGGAAAATACTGAAGATACAGCTTGAAAAAATACTTTCCGAGCATGAAAAGTGCGGTTGCAATCGTCGCGCCGATAAAAGCATGGCGCCATTTCACATCGCAGGTGGGAATGATACGATAAAGAATAAATAATACCATCAGTGGCAACAGAACCGGCAGGGTCGAGCGTACAAGTTCCATCGTTCCTGCGACCCGGATACCGGTAGCCTCCTCGCTGATTTTGATCATCCAGTCGATCAGGGTCAGGCTGGTACCGATGGCGATCGGGCCAATCAGGGTGATGATAATATAGGTGATCAGCCGCTTTAAGGGATTGCGCGTGGCGGCAACTTTCCATATCTGGCTGAAAATCTCCTCAATACTGGACATAAGCAACAATGCCGTTATGGCGATACCGCCAAGTCCAATGAACGTCAGCTGGTTTGCGTTGATGGTGAAATTGCGAAGGGCAGCATCCACTGCCGAAATTTTGGACGGGACCAGGCTATCGAACAGGAAATCGGTGATTTGTTCCTGTAAATGGGTGAAGGCAGGGATCGCCGTGAAAAGAGCGAAAGCCACTGCTGCGAGCGGCACAATCGCAAGCAATGTCTGATAGCTTAACGCGGTAGCCATCCGCAGACAGTTCTGTTCGGTAAAATGCCGCCAGATTCGTATCAGCAGCGCGATAACGAAATTCTTCTGCAAGTCATTCCCTTTCAAATAGCCTAATCGGGGAACTTGCTGCTGGCAAGCTCTCCTCCCAGACCCCAGTCTTCCTTGGCAACATCATTGATGATCACATTAACGCTGGCTTCACCGCAGCCAGTGATTCGAACCATTTCGGCGGTTATCGATTTAACCAGCTTCTGCTTGGTTTTACGGTCGCGTCCTTCAAACATATCAATCCTGACAACGGGCATCTGGCGTCCTTCTCCGAATTATCTACACAATATTATGTTCCAGTATAGCATCCCCTGACATCACGCGTGAAAAAGAGAAGCGGGACAGGTCAAGGCTTCTATATTCGCCGTGGGTAATGAGTTCCGCTATCCCGCGCCCGACTGCCGGGGATTGCTGTAATCCGTGACCCGAGAAACCATTGGCGAAATGGAAATTGGTGATATCCGGGTGGGGCCCGAGAATCGCATTCTGGTCCAACAGGTTATAGGCATAATGACCGGCCCAGGCATTCTTCAGCTTGATGGCTTCAAACGCGGGGACACGATGGGCCAGGATCGGCCAGATATGTTCCTCAAACCAGCCATAGTCAATTTCGAAATCCGTGCAATCCGGATCATTTTCCGGATCCGGCGAGCAACCCGTAAGAAACTGGCGTCCTTCCGGGCGAAAATGAACACCGCTCGGATCAATCACCAGCGGACATCCCGTTACTTCCGTTCGGCAGCTGAACGTGAAGGCAAAGCGTTTTCGGGGCCGGACGGGAAGGTCGATGCCTGCCCATCTGGCAGTTTCAGCGGCGGCTGCGCCGGCTGCGTTTACAACAATTCCGGACTTTAGCCGTGAACCGTCGCTAAGCTGCACAGCGGTTATCTGTTTTCCCGCCATTTCAAGACCGACGGCTTCAGCGGGAAGAAACTGCACACCAAGAGATATTGCTTTTTTGCGAAAGGCCTGATTGAGGCTGTAGGCATCCAGCCAGCCCTCTCCGCTTAACCCAAGGGATCCGCCTGCGAGATCGGAAACATTCATCCAGGGATAGCCACGGGACAGGTCCTCGGTATCAAGCAGGCCGACATTGACACCTAACCCCTTTTGCACGGCGTTGTTACTATAAAGCTGCGGAATGTGGCGATCTTCTGCCAAAAAGAGATACCCATGTTCACGGTAACCCACATCAACGGGGACATCATCAACGGCAAGATATCTTGAAATCTGGCCCAGAAATTCCTGCATAAAGCGGGACATGAGTATGTTTTCGGGTGTCGAGAATTGCTGCCGGATGCCGCCCCAGGAGCGAGCCGTGGAGCCGAATTCGTAGCCGGGGTCTTTCTCGATAACGGTTATCGTGCCGTTGAATCCGTCGGAGCTTTTCAGGAAATAGGCAATGGACGATCCGATGACGCCGCCGCCGACAATAATGATATCCTGGGTTGCTTCCATGACTTTTCCTGTTCATATAAGGCGTGAAAGTGTAGCGTTAGGTGATTTTCTTTATATGATAACTCGGGCCGGTCATCATGATTAATTATTTCATTATTGCTGCTGTGATTGCAACGGCGCTTGTATTGCTCTTCGGAGTGCTGACAATGGCCCGTGGCGGCGAGTTTAACCAGCGTTACGGCAACAAGCTGATGCGCCTGCGCATTCTTGTGCAGGCGATTGCGGTAATTCTGATCATGGTTGGTCTTTGGCTTGCGGGAACATCAGGCTGAAATTCGGTTCCGGGCATTTGATAAAATGATCAAGAGTGGAAAATGGTAAAGCTGACGAAAATCTATACGCGCGGCGGGGATGGGGGAGAAACGTCCCTGGGAGATGGTGCGCGGGTTAGCAAGACAAGTCCGCGTGTGGAAGCTTATGGTGATGTGGATGAAGCAAATGCAGTGATCGGCCTGGTCCGTTTGCATGTAACTGGCCAGATCGATGAAATGCTGGCGCGTATCCAGAACGACCTTTTTGACCTTGGGGCGGACCTATGTACGCCTGAACAGGAAGAGCCGAAATACCCGCAGCTCAGGATCGCGAAAATGCAGGTGGATCGTCTGGAGGAAGAGATAGATCAGCTGAATTCGGAACTGTCTCCGCTTAACTCCTTTATCCTGCCGGGGGGCACTGTGGCCTCGTCCTACCTGCATCTGGCCCGGACAGTATGTCGGCGGGCGGAGCGGCGGATGATCAATTTAAGCGATTCGGAAGTTATAAATCCTCTCGCTATCGCCTATGCCAATCGCTTGTCCGATTTCCTGTTTGTGCTCGGCCGTTACCTAAATGACAAGGGGACGGAAGACGTTCTCTGGGTCCCCGGCGCCAACAGATAAGAAATTTGGGCCAGATTTTGTTTGGAAAACAGCCTGTTAGAGCTTAAAAAAATGACCTGTTTCGGCGAATTGACAGATAGTCATTAGCTATTTATTGTGCACTGCCGAATAAGAGTAAAATTTAAGTATATTATAACCTGAAATTCACGTCACCGGAAAACGGGTTTCCGGCGGGTAGTGAAGAAACTAATGACCCGGGAGTAGACCGATCCATGAAAGTTCTCGTCGCTGTTAAACGTGTCGTGGACTACAACGTTAAGATCCGTGTTAAAGCGGACAAGACTGGTGTAGACCTCGCAAACGTCAAGATGTCCATGAACCCCTTTGATGAAATTGCCGTTGAGGAAGGGCTCCGCCTTCGCGAGGCTGGTGTGGCAACGGAAGTTGTCGCCATGTCCGTCGGCCCGCAAGCCGCACAGGAAACCTTGCGGACGGCACTTGCCATGGGGGCAGATCGGGGCATCCTGGTCAAAACGGACGAGATGGTGGAACCCCTCGGTGTGGCCAAATTGTTGAAGGCTGTCGCGGAAGAAGAAAAGCCGGACCTTATTATCGTTGGCAAGCAGGCCATTGATGATGACTCCAACCAGACCGGTCAGATGCTAGCGGCATTGCTGGGATGGTCGCAGGGCACATTTGCCTCCAAGGTGAACCTGGATAACGGGACGGCAAAAGTCACACGCGAGATTGACGGCGGCCTGCAAACAATCGAGCTGAAAATGCCAGCTGTCGTTACGACGGACCTCCGGCTGAATGAGCCGCGCTACGCGTCCCTGCCAAACATTATGAAGGCAAAGAAAAAGCCGATTGATGAAAAATCGCCTGAAGATCTCGGTGTTGATATTGCACCGCGTCTGAAGACATTGAAAGTGGAAGAACCGGCGAAACGTGAAGCTGGTGTAATAGTGGAAAGTGTCGCTGAACTGGTCGACAAGCTGAAAAACGAAGCGGGGGTTATCTGATGACTGTTCTTGTACTTGCCGATCATGATAACGAGGTGCTGGGCCCGTCGACGCTGAATGCCGTGACCGCGGCGACGGAACTGGGTGGTGATGTCCATGTCCTGATTGCAGGTAATGGATGCTCGGCTGTTGCCGACGAAGCCGCGAAAGTTGCCGGCGTCGCAAAAGTCCTGTTGGTGGAAGATGCCATTTACGGTGATATGCTGGCCGAAAATGTGGCGGCACTTATTGTTTCCCTCGCCGATGGCTACGATGGCATTGTGGCCGCAGCGACATCCGCCGGAAAGAATATCCTGCCGCGTGTCGCCGCTCTTCTCGATGTGGGCCAAATCTCCGAAATTGTGGAAATTGTCTCTTCGGACACCTTTATTCGCCCGATCTACGCCGGTAACGCAATGGCGACAGTGCAAACCAGCGATGCAAAGAAAGTGATCACTATACGCGCGACGAATTTTGCGGCAGCCGATGCAACAGGCGGCTCCGCTTCTGTGGAGGCCGTGAGTGCTGCCCCTGACGCCGGGCTTTCGACCTTTGTCGGGGCGGAACTTTCCGAATCTGAACGTCCGGAACTGGCGTCGGCGAAGATTGTTATTTCGGGCGGTCGCGGGATGCAGTCCGGCGATAATTTTCATCTGCTTGAATCGATTGCCGACAAACTAGGGGCTGCCGTTGGTGCCAGCCGCGCGGCGGTTGATGCGGGTTTTGTGCCGAATGAGTTTCAGGTCGGCCAGACCGGTAAGGTTGTTGCGCCGCAGCTGTATATAGCCGTTGGTATTTCCGGTGCCATTCAGCATCTTGCTGGCATGAAAGACAGCAAGGTGATTGTAGCTATTAACAAGGACGAGGAAGCCCCGATATTTCAGGTGGCGGACTATGGCCTTGTCGCGGATCTGTTTAAGGCGTTGCCGGAGCTGGATGCCGCTCTGTGATGACGTGCCGAGGTCGGATTATTGGCGTTATGATCGCGCTCACCTTTATGCTTGGAACTAGGCAATGATTAACAAAGTAAGTGTGATTGGCGCCGGCCAGATGGGCAATGGTATTGCCCATGTTCTGGCTGTTGCGGGTGTCGATGTATTTCTCAAGGACATTTCCAAGGAACAGCTGGACAAGGCCTTGGGCACCATCGAGCATAATCTGCGGCGGCAGGTAGGGCGGGGCGCTCTTTCCGAGGCGGATATAACGAAGGCACTGGCCCATATCAATCCGGTTACCGATGATGCACATCTTTCCGACGTGGATCTGGTGATTGAGGCCGCTACCGAGAATGAGGAGATCAAGAAGCAGATTCTCTCCGCTCTCGGGCCGCAGTTGAAGCCGGAGGCAATTATCGCCACCAACACCTCGTCCATTTCCGTTACCCGCCTTGCCGCGATTACGGATCGGCCGGAAAAATTCATCGGCATGCATTTCATGAACCCGGTGCCGGTGATGCAATTGGTTGAGCTGATCCGGGGTATTGCGACAAATGAGGAAACTTTCGAGACCATCAAGGATCTCGCGATTCGCCTCGATAAAACGCCGACCCCGGCAGAGGATTTTCCGGCCTTTATTGTTAACCGTATCCTGCTTCCCATGATTAACGAGGCCGTTTATACGCTGTATGAAGGGGTTGGTTCGGTCAAGGCAATTGATACGGCGATGCGGCTTGGGGCTAACCACCCCATGGGCCCGTTGCAACTGGCTGACTTTATCGGCCTGGATGTATGTCTTGCTATCATGCAGGTCCTTTACGAAGGGCTGGCGGATACCAAATACCGGCCCTGTCCGCTTTTGGTCAAATATGTCGAAGCTGGCTGGCTCGGCCGGAAATCCGGTCGCGGTTTCTATGACTACACTGGAGATGAACCCATCCCGACACGCTAGGCTCAACTCTACATAAAATGCAAAAAAATCCCGGAAACCTATTTAGGCTTCCGGGATTTTTCTTTTAACTGGATTGGGCTTAGTTGACTTCGAAAAGTCCTGCCGCGCCCATGCCGCCGCCAATGCACATGGTGACAACCACATATTTCGCGCCCCGGCGTTTGCCTTCGATAAGCGCATGACCTGTCAGACGGGCGCCTGACATGCCGAAAGGATGTCCGATAGAAATTGCCCCGCCATCGACATTGAGGAGCTCATTTGGAATGCCAAGTTTGTCGCGGCAATAAAGCACCTGCACAGCAAAGGCCTCATTCAGTTCCCAAAGGCCAATGTCATCCATCTTCAGGCCATTACGTTCCAGCAGCTTTGGAACCGCAAAAACCGGACCGATACCCATTTCATCAGGTTCACAACCCGCAACGACCAGACCGCGATAAATTCCAAGGGGTTCAATATTGCGCTGTTCGGCGAGCTTGCTATCCATGACGACGCAGGCAGACGCTCCGTCGGACAGCTGGCTCGCGTTACCTGCCGTAATAAAGCAGTCTTCACCCAGTACCGGCTTCAGGCTGGAAAGTCCTTCCAGCGTGGTGCTGGGGCGATTGCCTTCATCCTGCATTAGCGTGACTTCTTCATGAAGGGTCTCGCCGGTTTCCTTGTTCTCCATAACCTTGATCGTTGTCATGGGAACGATTTCCTTGTCGAACCGGCCCGCTTCCTGTGCCGCCGCTGTTCGCATCTGGCTTTGATAGCTGTATTCGTCCATGGCCTCGCGGGTGATGCCGTACCGTGTCGCGACAGTTTCGGCCGTCTTCAGCATCGGATCGTAGATTGACGGCTTGTTCTCCAACAGCCATTCATTCTGCGCCCGGTAACGGTTCATATGTTCGTTCTGGACGAGACTGATGCTGTCCATGCCGCCCGCGGCCATGACGGGGACCTTATCCACGATGATGCGTTGCGCCGCCATCGAGATTGTTTGCAGTCCGGAGGAGCAGAAGCGATTGACAGTGGTGCCGGCCGATGTGATAGGCAGGCCGGCCCGCAAGAGGGCCTGACGCGCTATATTGCCGCCGGTTGCGCCTTCCGGATTGGCAACACCAAAGATGACATCCTCAACCTCTGCCGGATCAATACCGGCCCGTTCAACGGCATGCTTGATGACATGTCCGCCCATGTCCGCCCCATGGGTGTTGTTGAAAGCACCGCGATATGCTTTGCCGATGGGGGTTCTGGCGGTGGATACTATAACAGCGTCTGCCATAAGTTTTCTCCTCGATTGTTATTATTTATGCTCCCGTGCCCTGTAAACGCGGGAATTACCAGCAATTCTATATACACTGACAGCCGATGGAAAGGATGAATCGTCGCGTGACTGTGATGATCGTGACAATCTTACGAAAATCCGTGATTCAGGTTCTGTTCAAAGAATTTCCAGGACAGATTCTGGCGGTCGGCCAATGCGTGCCTTGCTGTTGGCGATCACAATGGGACGCTCGATCAGTTTTGGATGGTCAATCATGGCCGAGATAAGAGCCGCATCACTGAGCGCGGGATCGCCGAGATTATTTTCTTTGTATTCCGCCTCGCCTTTTCGCATCAACTCCCTGGGATGGATGTCCAGCATTCCCAGTATTTCCATCAGTCGCTCCTTGGTGGGGGGAGACGTCAGATATTCCGTGATTTCCGGATTGATTCCCTTTTCCTGTAACAAGGCAAGAGTCTGGCGGGATTTGCTGCACCGAGGGTTGTGGAAGATTTCAACAGACATTTTTATCTCAACTCCAGAAGCGATTTCGATGGGTCCATATGATGCCCATTGTTTAACGCAGTCCCGGCTTTTATGCCAGCTCTTGCATAGATGCCACGGGATGTTGTTGGAATGAGTGCTTGCCTGTTGACGTGCGATTGCATATTTAAGCCGCATGACAATTCATACGACAACCCGGAAAGATGTTCAAAAAACCGGCATAATGCTGCGGATCGGTTCTAAACTTGGCCTTGTGAACTGGCGCGGGATGACAACGCTGCTATCCAAGGAAGTCCGCCGGTTCCTGAAGGTACCACTGCAAACCGTCCTTGCGCCAATGATGACGACGATCCTGTTTCTGGCGATATTCACACTGGCATTCGGTGGGAGCGAGCGGTATGTCGGCGACATTTCCTACGCCAGCTTTCTGGCGCCGGGTCTGATCATGATGGCCATTATCCAGAACTCATTTGCCAACACCTCTTCCTCTGTTCTGATTTCGAAGATTCAGGGCAACATAGTTGATATCCTGATGCCGCCACTTTCCGCAGCGGAACTGACGCTTGCCTATGTGCTTTCGGGTCTCGCGCGCGGTGTGACCGTGGCGCTTGCTGTCGGCGCGGTCATGTGGGTTCTGATCGATATCTCCGTGTATTCCTGGACGGCGGTCATCTACTACACTATTGGCGCGGGATTGATGTTGTCGTTGCTTGGGATGATTGCCGGTATTGTCTCGGAGAAATTCGATCACATGGCGGCGATGACGAATTTTATCATCATGCCATTGTCTTTCCTGTCTGGCACTTTCTATTCAATCGACCGTTTGACGGGAATCTGGTACCAGATCAGCCATCTTAATCCCTTTTTCTATATGATAGACGGGTTTCGTTATGGTTTTATCGGAACCTCCGACAGCTCTGTCTGGGTCGGCGCCCTGTTTATCGCAATCATCGATATTCTGCTCTATCTCGCTGTTTGGGCACTGATAAAAAGCGGATATCGCCTGAAAGCCTGAAAATATCGCTTCTGATATAAGAGTTTGATTGACAGGACACGGTCTCCTGTCAATACTTCCGCGCTTTCTGGCAGCGAATACTGGCCGGTTATCCTTTAATTTCGTGGAGAAAGCATATGATTCCCGCATTGCTATCAAACTATGCTCCTGCCGATCTTTCCTTTGAAAAAGGGGAAGGTCCGTATCTCTATGGGAATGATGGCCGACGGTATCTCGATTTCGCGGCGGGCATCGCGGTGAGCGGGCTTGGACATGCGCACCCGAAACTTGTTGCGGCCTTGAGTGAGCAGGCACAGAAGGTCTGGCATGTATCCAACCTTTTCCGGATTCCGGGGCAGGAGGAACTGGCGCGCAAGCTGGTGGATGCGACCTTCGCCGATGCGGTTTACTTCTGTAATTCCGGGGCGGAGGCCAATGAATGCGGCATCAAGATGGTGCGGAAGTACTTCAGCACAAACGGCCAGCCTGAAAAATACCGGATCATTGCGTTTGAAAACTCCTTTCATGGCCGGACTCTGGCGACAATTGCCGCCGCCGGGCAGGAAAAGCTTCTCGCCGGGTTCGGTCCGGTGGTGGATGGGTTCGACCATGTTTCTGTCGGCGATATCGAGAAGGTTAAGGCGGCAATCACCGATGAAACGGCCGCAATCCTGATCGAGCCGGTTCTGGGCGAAGGGGGCATACAGGTGGTGGAGCCTGAGTTCATGCGCGCGCTACGTAGACTTTGCGATGAGCGGGGCCTTCTCCTGATGCTGGATGAAATCCAGACGGGCATGGGCCGGACAGGAAAGCTCTTTGCCTATGAGCATGCCGGAATTACGCCCGATATATTAACCTCTGCGAAGGCGCTTGGCGGCGGTTTTCCTGTGGGCGCCTGTCTTGCGGTGGAAAAAGTGGCAACGGCCATGACGGTCGGGAGCCATGGCTCGACCTATGGCGGCAATCCGCTCGCCATGGCCGTCGCGGGTGCTGTTGTCGATGTCATGACTGAGGAAGGCTTCATTGATCATGTCGTCGAGATGGGTAATCACCTGAAGCAGGGAATAGCAGGTGTTATTGACCGTCATCCGGACATCCTGGAGGAAATTCGCGGAATTGGTCTGCATCTTGGCCTGAAGTGCAAAGTTGAAAACACACAAGTGAGTAATAAACTGCTGGAGCTTGGCGTTTTGACGGCGAAGGGGGGGGACAATGTTGTTCGCCTTCTGCCCCCGTTAATTATTGAGGACACTCAGGTTTCGGAGTTTATCAATCTGCTGGATGAGGCCTGTACGGAGCTTGAGAATGGTTAGCCCTCTTCATTTCCTTGATCTGAACATGTTATCAAAATCGGATCTGCGTAGCATTATTGACGACGGTATTGCCTTGAAGCAGGCGCGCATGGACTTGCCGAAGGGCACGGTGGACAGGGAGGCGCCGCTCCAGGGCCTCACCCTTGCCGCGATTTTCGAGTTTCCCTCCACCCGGACACGTGTTTCCTTCGATATGGCGATGCGTCAACTCGGGGGCCATACAATTGTATTGAACAGCAATGACATGCAGCTTGGACGGGGTGAAACGATTGCGGATACGGCGCGGGTTCTCTCGCGCTATGTGGATGCGATCATGATCCGGACGGACGAGCATGCAAAGCTGCTTGAACTTGCGGAGTATGCGAGTGTGCCGGTTATCAATGGCCTGACGAATGACAGCCATCCTTGTCAGTTGATGGCCGATGTCATGACGTTTGAAGAGCATCGCGGCCCGATTAAGGACAAGATTGTCACCTGGTGCGGTGATGGAAATAATATGGTGACCTCCTGGATCCATGCGGCGGGGATGTTTGATTTTGAATTCCGCATTGCATGTCCGGAAGAGCTTGCGCCGGATCAAAGGGCGCTTGACTGGGCGAAGGAGGCGGGGGCAACGGTGCATGTCACCCGGGATGCGACCGAGGCCGCATCTGGCGCCCACTGCATTGTCGCGGATACCTGGGTTTCCATGGGCGATGACGTTTCCAATCGCCACAATTTGCTGGCGCCCTATCAGGTCGATGAGGCCTTGATGGCACGCGCGGCAAGTGACGCCATATTCATGCACTGCCTGCCTGCGCACCGCGGTGAAGAGGCGACGGCCGCCGTCATGGATGGTCCGCAATCGGTTATCTTTGATGAGGCGGAAAACCGTCTTCACGCGCAAAAAGCCGTGCTTCGCTGGTGCCTCGGCGCGTCATGATACATCACTGGAAGTAGAGAGAGAACCTAATGGCCGACACGGGTCAGAGAATAATTACCGATAACCTTATTCAACCTTTCCAGATGGCCAAGGCCGGGGTTAGGGGCCGAATTGTCCGGATGGGAAGCGTTGTTGACATAATCCTGAACCGGCACGGATATCCGGATGCCGTCGCCCGGTTTCTCGGTGAAAGTCTGGTGCTTGCCGCAATGCTGGGGGGCGCCCTTAAGTTTGATGGTATCTTCACGGTACAGACCAAGGGAGATGGTGCAATCAGCATGATTGCCGCAGATATGACGACGCCAGGCGATATACGGGGCTATGCTTCCTTTGACCCTGAAAAACTGGATGGTATGGCGTCAGATACAAATTCATCGTTGACGGTCACGGACTACCTTGGCAAGGGCTATGCCGCCTTTACCATCGACGCCGGGGAAGAACATAAAAGATATCAGGGTATCGTTGATCTTGAGGGAGATAGCCTTGCCGCCTGTATGGAGAACTATTTCGATAAGTCGGAGCAGATCGATACATTGTTGCGAGTCGCGGTGGAGAAAATTGATGGAAAATGGCGGGCAGGCGGCCTGATGGTGCAGCGGCTCCCGGATGAAAATGCAACGGAATTCAATCAGGATCGGGAAGAGGAGAACTGGCGGAATGCGCAGGCCCTCGCGGGTACCATCACGGCGCAGGAGCTGACCAGCCCGATCCTCAAATCCGCAGAGTTGTTGTATAAACTCTTTCATGAAGACGGGGTCTGGCTTTATGATCCGCAGGAACTTCGTGATCAGTGCAGCTGCAGCGCCGAGCGGGTACTGAATACGCTGAAAACCTTCGGCGGTTCGGATATTGAGGACATGGCGGATGATGGCGTAATTTTGGTCGATTGCCAGTTTTGTTCCAGTAAATATGAAATACGGCTGGAAGATATTGTCTGATACCGGATAACGCGCATCTCCTCAAACAGAGGGTTGAACTTCAGCTGCAGACCGTAATAGAGTAGTGTCGTTCAACCCCTTATCAAGGTGAGAGTAAAATGGCTGGCCTTCGCCGTCTTCTGACAATTGCTACCCTCTTGTTGACAACCGTCCTTTTTGGCTGTGTGGCGCCGCCGCCAAATCCGGTCTATCCGGAGATTACCTTTCAACATTTGAACCCGATCTATCTTAATGTGGGGGAAATCCGCATCGTAGATGAGTTCACGCCGCCCCTCAAGCCACCGCATGTGGAGCATGAACTCCCCGTTTCCATCGATCAGACGGTACGTAACTGGGTGCGGGATCGTTTGCGGACTACGGGAAACAGCGGCGCGGTGGCAACCGTCACAATCAAGGATGCAAGTGCGGTTGAAAAAGGGCTGGATAAGGAAACCGGTCTCAAGGGCATTATTACCAAGGATCAGTCCGAGCTGTATGAGTTTCATGTGCTTGTAGAGCTCAAGATTACGGAAATATCCGGCTCCTCTGCTTTTGTAACAGCGGAGGCTACCCGCACGAAATCGGTTGCCGAAGGGATCACGCTTAATCAGCGGGAGAAAACCTATTTCAATCAGGTAGAGGCCCTGATGCGGGCGTTTGACCCGGAAATGGAAAAGAATATCCGGACATTTATGGGCGGGTATCTGCGATAAGCAGGATATGGTCGCGAACTCTTAATACAGAGGTCTTGTTTCACGAGCTGAGTTGGCATATAAGACTTAGAGTTCAAACGATTGACCTAATATAATGAAAGAGCCGAGCTCATCAACTTCGGAGCGGATGTTGGAAGCAGCGGGACGCTTGTTCGCTGAAAGAGCGTTTGATTCCGTTTCAACCCGTGAGATAGCTGCCGCGGCGGGGGTGAATCTTTCCGCCATTTCCTATCATTTCGAAAACAAGGAAGGTCTCTATCGGGCGATATTTGAGAAGATCGTTCGGGACCTGAAACCAGTGCGCGTGAATCTGGCGCTCGTACTTGAGCATCAGCTGGCCGATGCCAGTGAGGATCGCAAAGCCTATGCCGAAACAGTAACGCTTTTTGTCTCCCGCCTTGTCGATAGCGCAATTTCACCGGTTACCCGCTGGCGAATGCGCCTGATCAAGCGGGAAATAGAAATGCCGACCGATTGCTTCCAGATCATTATGGAAGGGCATATCAATATAATTCACGATTTGCTTGGTATCCTGATCTCACGGATATCGGGGGAGTCGACAACGAGTGAGAAAGTCCGTCTCGAAGCCAGTTCCGTCCTCGCCATTTGCTTGCAATATGCACTCAATGAGGAGCTGGTGAAGGCGCGGATGGGATGGCCCGCCATTGGCCCGCAGGAAATTGAAAAGATAAAGACTTCCATGGGAGAAATGGTCTTGCGATCGCTTGATCTTGGCGATTGTATCGACAGCGTCAGGACGGGTTAATTGCCTAGCGCTGCCAGAACCGCCGCGAGAAGAGAACCAGCACGGTAAACAGTTCCAGCCGCCCAAGTAGCATACCAAGTGACATCAGCCATTTTGCAGGATCAGACAGGGACTTGAATGTTCCGGACGGGCCAACTATTTCACCAAGGCCCGGGCCGACATTGGTTATCGCGGTCCCCGCACTGGAGATCGCCGTCAGGAAATCAAGCCCGGTCAGGCTGAGCGCGACGGTGAGAAGCGCAAAAATTACCAGGAAGAGAAAGACAAAGCTCGTCACCGAGATAATTGTCTCCTCTGGCAGGGGCTGTCCGTTATAACGAGGCCTGAAAATCCCGCTGGGCCTGATCAGCTGCATCAGCTGGCAGCGCACTGTTTCAACAAGGATCTGGATGCGGAACACCTTGATGCTGCAGGACGTCGAACCTGCACACCCCCCGACAAACATAAAGAAGAAAAAAGCGGCGGTCCCGAACCCACCCCAGCTGCTATAGTCGACAGTCGCATACCCCGTACCGGTAATAATGGACGTCACGTTAAAGGTGGCATGTCGCAAGGCAATCCAGAAAGAAACATCTTCGTTCAGGATTTGCCAGATTATCATTATGATAATTCCGAACAGGACAATAGAGAGAAACCAACGAACCTGGCTGTCCAACAGGAAACTGCCGGGCTTGCCCTTGACGATATGCAGATACATCAGGAAGGGCAGGGCGCCCATAATCATGAAGACAACCATGATGCTCTCTACAAGCGGGCTTTCGAAATCACCGGCCGATTGATCCGATGTTGAAAATCCGCCCGTTGATATCGTTGTCATTGCATGAGTTGCCGCATCAAACAGGCTCATCCCCGTCATCCACAGTGAAAGCGTACAGATCAGGCTGAGTATGAGATAGATATAGCCGATCGCCTTGACGATATCTGCAATACGGGGCAAGGCTTTTTCCGATGATGCATCGGACGACTCCGTCAGAAACAGCTGCATACCACCGACCCGCAGCAACGGCAGGATGGCAATCGCCATGACAATAATGCCAATCCCGCCAAACCATTGCAGCAGAGCCCGCCACATGAGGATACCGGGCGGCGCCGTATCGAGGCCGGTCAGAACTGTCGATCCCGTGGTTGTCAGGCCTGACATTGCTTCAAAAAATGCATCCGTGTAGGAGACATCCATTTCGCCGAAGGTGAACGGAAGTGCGGCGGCGGCCGGCATTACGATCCAGACCGCTGTCGTCAGGATAAACGCCTGTTGACGACCAAGTACCAGTCCACCACCCCGGTTAGAGAGGAATAGCCCGCCCCCTACGAAAATTGAAACGGCGGCGGATACAAGAAATACCTGCCAGTCGTTACTTCCGGCGAAGATGTCCACCATCGCCGGAATAATCATCGCCAGCCCGGTAACCACGAGCAGGACACCGAGAATTGCGAAAATCAGGCGAAAATTAATCACGGCGCGGCCGTACTCAGCCTTTGTCGATAAACGCGAGCAGTTCACGCCGCGTAATGTCGGACCGGCGAAAGATACCGAGCATGGTGCTGGTGATCATCGTGACGCCGTCTTTATGAACGCCGCGTGTCGTCATGCATTGATGGGCACTCTCGATAATGACAGCGACGCCTTTCGGCTGGAGTGTCCGCTCAATCGTTTCGGCGATCTGCCGGGTCAGCTTCTCCTGTATCTGCAGTCGCTTGGAATAGGCATCCACGACACGCGCCAGTTTCGAAATGCCAACGACACGGTTGCTTGGCATATAGGCGACATGGGCGACACCGATAATGGGCACCATATGATGCTCGCAGTAGCTTTCAACGCGAATATCCTTCAGGACCACCATCTCGTCATAACCATTCACTTCCTCGAATGTGCGGGAGAGGTATGTATCCGGATCCTCGTTATATCCAGCGAAAAACTCAAGGTAGGATCGGGCCACGCGATCCGGTGTCCCCTTCAGCCCTTCCCGCGCCGGATCATCACCGGCCCATCGGATTAGTGTACGGACAGCCTCTTCGGCTTCCTGTTTTGTTGGCTTTTCCTGCACCGGCTTCTCCGGATGAAACTGTTTGTTCATTTCTGGACTTTTCCCTAGACGGCGCCCGCCTCACGTTAGTGTATGGACGACATCGAATCCGGACTATCAAGTGAGAAGGCCGGAATATCGACTGCGAACGTTGTCCCTTTTTCCGATTCCATATCATAGCAGCCGACCATAATGCCGGACGAAGTAGAGAGTGGCGTTCCGCTGGTATATTCATAAACATCGCCGGGTGCAAGAACGGGTTGCTCGCCAATGACACCTTCACCGTCGACGGTCTCGGTGTGGCCATCTGCATTGGTAATGCGCCAATGGCGGTTTCTAAGGGTGACTGTCCTTGTGCCCTGATTCTCAATTCGGACCTGGTATGCCCAGACATAGAGGCCGTCGGAGGGACGCGAGCGCTCTGTCAGATAGACGGGCGTCACCGAAACCAGAATATTCTCGGTTACCTTGCTATAGGTCACCCCGCCCATCATCACATTCCCCATCCGCCGTACTTCCGATTGAACAATTGACCTGAATATTGCGCTCTATAGCCAGTTTGTCCAGTAAATCGGTTTGAAGGCAGAGGAAGAAGCGGCGGAAAGATCCCTTCCGACGCACCGTGAGATTAATTGTCCTGGCGGCTGAGCGCATACCCGAGATCATCGATCAGGTCATCCACATCCTCTAGCCCGACAGACAGTCTCAGCAGGGTTTCGGTAATCCCCAATTCCTGCTTTGTGGCATCATCGACACTGGAATGCGTGGTTGTTGTCGGATGAGTAATCAGCGATTTTGAATCGCCCAGGTTATTGCTTATGTCGATCAGGGACAGGCGGTTGAGAGCGGTAAAGGCATCCTCCTGGCTCCCGGCGACTTCAAATGCGACAAGGGTGCCGCCCCGCGCCATTTGCCGCTTGGCCAGGGCATGATGTGGATGTGCTTCGCTTCCCGGATACAGAACGCGATTGATGGCCGGATGGTCGCTCAGGAAGGCGGTCACTTTCTCCGCGTTGTCGCATTGCTTTTCAACACGCAATTCAAGTGTTTCCAGTCCTTTGAGCAGGTTCCATGCGTTGAACGGGCTGAGCGCGGGGCCTGTATGCTTGAGATAGGGGGCGAGAGTGTCTTCAACAAACTCCTCCGATCCCAGAACAATTCCGCCAAGACAGCGGCCCTGTCCATCAATATGCTTTGTTGCGGAATAAACAACAATATCCGCCCCCAGCGTGAGCGGATGCTGCAAAACAGGTGTGGCAAAGACGTTATCGACAATGACTTTTGCGCCGACGTTATGGGCAAGCTCGGATATGGCGGCGATATCCATGATCTCAAGCGCCGGATTGGACGGCGTTTCAAAAAAGACACAGGCCGTTTTCTCGGTAAGAGCTGCACGCCACTGGTCCAGGTTCGTGCCATCAATCAGGGACACTTCAACGCCGAATCTCGGCAGGATCGTCTCGATAATATAAAGGCAGGAGCCAAACAATGCCTTTGGCGCCACCACATGATCCCCGGCTTTCAGCTGTGACATCAGTGCCGCATTAACGGCGGCCATGCCGCTTGCGGTGGCACGGGCGGCTTCTGCTCCCTCTTCCAGAAGGATCATCCGCTCTTCGAACATCGAAAGGGTCGGGTTGGCGTAGCGGGAGTATATATAGCCCTCATTCTCCCCCTTAAAGCGCCCGGACGCCTGCTCGGCGCTGTCATAGACAAAGCCGGAATTCATGAAAATGGCTTCGGATGTTTCATTGAACTGGGAGCGTTTGGTGCCGCCGCGCACCAGTTTTGTGGCGGTTCGGTATTCGGTGGCGCGGGCTGGCGCCGTGTCATTTTTCTCTGTCATCTCACCCTC
The DNA here is from genome assembly GCA_040880045.1 of Sneathiella sp. GTDB lineage: Bacteria > Pseudomonadota > Alphaproteobacteria > Sneathiellales > Sneathiellaceae > Sneathiella. The sequence continues at coordinate 31,642 of JBBDJF010000124.1, read as the reverse complement.
GAGGCATAAAAAACCCCGACCATCGATCAGGGTTCATACGAGCCCCGACCTTTTAGCGTTTCTTTTAACGTGGCCGCAAGCCGGTCGGCACAAATCACCACGGAACGAGCATTATCCCCGCGGCTTGTGGCTGTCAAGAATTTCTGTTGCGGTTCGCCAATTCTTTCTGTAGTTACAGAAGTTGCGCGGGCGTAGCTCAATGGCAGAGCAGAAGCTTCCCAAGCTTACGACGAGGGTTCGATTCCCTTCGCCCGCTCCAGCATTTATCCTTTATTTCCCGACCATATCCTCAGGGCGGACCCAGTCGTCAAACTGTTCCTTGGTAAGGAGGCCAAGGTCAATCGCGGCGTCTTTCAGGCTGCTGTTATCGGCGTAGGCTTTTTTTGCGATTTTTGCCGCATTGTCATAGCCGATATGGGGGTTGAGCGCGGTTACCAGCATCAGCGATTGCGCCATAAGCTCCTCAATCCGGGGTTTGTTTGCCTCGATCCCGGAGATGCAATTATCCGTGAAGCTGCGTAAGGAATCACCGAGCAGCTGGATTGATTGCAGTGCATTATAGATCATTACGGGCTTGAAGGCATTCAGCTCGAAATGTCCATTTGACCCGGCGATCGTGACAGTAACGTGATTGCCCATCACTTGTGCGCAGACTTGTGTCACTGCTTCGCATTGTGTCGGATTGATCTTCCCCGGCATGATGGAGGAGCCCGGCTCGTTCGCGGGCAGGATCAATTCACCAAGCCCGCTTCTGGGACCGCTTGCAAGGAAGCGGATATCGTTGGCGATCTTCATGCAGCTTGTTGCGATGACATTGAGAACACCCGAAAGCTCGACCAATGCGTCATGGGCGGCAATCGCCTCGAACTTGCTTTCCGCGCTGGTGAAGGGGAGGTCGGTCAGTTTGACAAGAATGCTCACGAAGCTATTGGCAAAGCCCGGCGCCGCGTTCAGGCCGGTCCCGACCGCAGTTCCCCCTTGCGCGAGTTCCATGACGCGGGGAAGAGTGTCTTTCACGCGTGCCATGGCAAGTTCAACCTGCCGCGCATAACCCGAAAACTCCTGACCGAGTGTGATCGGCACGGCATCCTGGGTATGGGTTCTGCCGATTTTGACGATATCTTTGAAGGCGGATGACTTTTCCGAAAGGGCGTTATGAAAATGGGCGAGAGCAGGCAAAAGATGATGGGAAACCTGCTCCGCCGCAGCAATTGACATCGCGGTTGGAAAGCTGTCATTTGAGCTCTGACCCATATTGACATGATCGTTGGGATGGACAGGATGCTTCTCGCCCAGCGGCGATCCGAGAATTTCGTTCGCGCGGTTTGCTATCACTTCATTGGTGTTCATGTTGCTTTGGGTGCCGGAACCTGTTTGCCAGACTACAAGCGGAAAATGATCGTGAAGCGTGCCGCTGATCACTTCATCGGCTGCCATGACGATGGCGTCCGCCAACCGGGATTCAAGTTTTCCAAGGGTTTGATTACTGAGGGCGGCGGCTTTCTTTTGCAAACCCAGCGCCCGAATAAGAGGTAGCGGTAACCGTTCCGTGCCGATTTTGAAATTTTCCAGAGATCGTTCCGTTTGCGCGCCCCAATAACGATCCGCCGGTACAGCAATCTCTCCCATGGTATCCGTTTCGATGCGCGTCACAGACATGATTCCTCCTTCAGGGCATTTAGCAGTGCCAATTAATATGGGTCACGACAAGCCATAAAAAACTACCATCTGCAGGCCAAGGTAAATACCGATCGCAATCAGGAAAAGATTAAGGGTGCGGTCGGCGGCCTTGCCCATCTCCTTGAGCTTTTTCGCAAATAAAATCCGGGCGATAAACAGGATGACAAACGCGATGGAAAGAAGTTTAAGGATCATGTGGCGGCTGTAACCCCGCCATGTTCAGGGTTTGCTTCTGTCTCTTCCGATGGCATATAGACCGCAATATCATTGCCGCCTTTCGATTTTACCGCATACATCTGGTTATCCGCAATTTCGACAAGGGCGGACCAGTCACCGACGTTGGCGCTTTGCCGATCGACGATGCCGAAGCTGGCCGTTACCATCTTTCCGTCGGGTCGGGTTCCAAGTCCAATATTGCGTAAACGCCGTATGGATTTAAGGGCCCCTTCCGCATCCGTATTGGGAAGGAGAATAACAAATTCCTCCCCGCCCCAGCGGATCAACACATCAGATCCGCGCGCATTTCGGCGAATGCTTGCCGCAGCCGTGGACAATACCCGGTCGCCTGCCTCATTGCCATATCGGTCATTGACGGATTTAAAGTTGTCCAGGTCGGCGAAGACGAGAGAAAAGGGCGTATTTTGCCTTTTGGAGATTTTAAACTGGACATCGATAATCTCCTCCCCGCTGTTCCGGCTGTAACATTGGGTCAGTGTATCGATGGAGGCCTGGTCGATGAGCAGCGACATATAAAGCAACTGACTAATCGCCGCGAAAGCGCAAAGAATGGCCGTTGCTGTAAGGATCAGCAAAGTTCCCAGCTGCAGATGCGGATCGGCATTCTCGGGCATCAAAACCAGGATCAGCATCTGGATCACAAAAAACAGGACGAGCGCAAGAACCGCTTCCTTAACGGTCAATGGAAAGATTGCGATGCAGCCAACGATCAGGAACGGGAAAAGCGCGTAACCGGCGGCAACAAGGCTTGTGATAGACAATATATCCGTGACATCCAGAAGCGGCTGATACATCGTCTGGAACGTTAGCAAAATCGTAAAAAAGATACCAAGTGCGCGATAGGCGTCGCGCAAGGTTTCCCCATTGCTGATGCCGAAATAGAGGGCGAGAAACAGGACAGCCATCAAAACGCGCGTTATCCCGAGCGTGATCCAGGTTTCGGCATCGAAAGTCAGCATATCCAGCAGGCTGCCCAACGGAAAGGCAACGACACAAAGCAGACTTAAAAACCGGACCCGGGAGAGTATCACGCGCGCGCGTCGGCGTATCAGTACCGGCGAATGGCTCTGGTTTGAAATAAGACGTTCCAGTCCTTCTGCCGACGCCGATTGGCGACCGCTTCCAGAGAAAACGTCATATAAATAAACCAGCACTGAAAGCCTGTCCCCCCGACACGATATGATCGATGGCCCTTACATAACAAATAAACTCCGCGAAAGGTATTTATTTTGGCTGAAAGGGGGAGGCGTGCCAGCTAGCGTGGACGATTGATAAATTTCTCCATCAGTCTTTTCGGCTCGTCGCTCTCATAGGAATGGGCGAAGGCCTCGATGCCGAGCTGGATGCCGTCACGAAGCGAATTATTCTCCCAGTCATTGCAAAGCTCTTTCTGGATGGTCATGGCATTTCGCCCACCTGCCAGGATTTCAGAGATGACATTATCCACTTCCGCATCGAGGGCGTCGTTTTCGGTCAGACGTTGTACGAAGCCTGCTTCACGCGCTTCAACGGCACCCATGCTACGGCCGGTTAATACCAGATCGCGGGCAAGGTTATATCCAATTATGCGAGGCAGAAGCGCCGCATCAATAACGGATGGAATGCCGACCCGGACTTCCGGCATGGCGAATTCAACACGTTTGCAGGCGACGATCATGTCGCAGGCTGCGGCAAGCTCCATGCCTGCGCCAAGACAGAAGCCGTTTACCCGGGCAACGACGGGCGCATGGAAATAGCGTACCCTGTGGCAGGCATGATGTATATTTGTGATAAAGCTGCGGGCTGATGTCGGATTTAGCGACGCCATTTCAGTAATGTCCGCACCGCCGATAAAACTCTTGCTTCCGGCCCCGGTCAAGACGAGAATGGCAATATCCTTGTCCTTGTCGAGCGTGGTAAGTGTCTCGTTCAACTCCCGGATCACGGTTGAATTCAGAGTATTGAGCTTACGCTGGTTATCAATGGTCACGCGTGCAATTTTGCCTTCCGGCAGATCTTGCAGTTCTGTGATAATAAATTTCGTCATTGTATTCTCCGTTATTATTATTAATTTACTATTATATGAAGGCTGATGCCACTGGCCTTAGCACGATAGCCAGTGTTCACAATAGTGAAAATAGAGATAAAAAAATGTTTATTCAGACAAAGCCAGGCGATAACGCAACGGAGCTTGAATTTTTCCCGGCCGAGACGGTTTATGAAAACGGCCCGCTCGATATTTCGCGGGATGATGCCCCGCATAGATCGCCACTCGCAAAACGGCTTTATGATATTGAAGGTGTCGCAGCGGTGACGCTTAAAGAGGAAAGCATTACTGTCATGAAGACGGATGTGCGGGACTGGTCATCGCTTCGGACCGAGATTTTCGGGGCGATTGTTGCACATTTCCAAAGCGGGGGTCCGATCGTGACTGAAAATGCCGAGACCGAAGCGCCGGGCGAGTTCGATGCCGAGATTATTGAGCAGATCAAGGACTTGCTCTCGACGCGGATTGTACCGGCGGTGACGCAGTCTGGTGGTGATGTCTCCTTTCATAGCTACAAAAGCGGAAGGCTTTATTTGAAATTTCAGGGACCGGCCTTCTCGATGCTGACCGGCATCCAGAATATGCTGCGACACTATATTCCGGAAATCACCGCGGTACTTGATTATCGCGAAGCCTTGCCAAAGCCTGGGTTAAAAACACCGGAAGGCATTGCGATCCGACAGTTATTGGAGGAGAAGGTCAACCCGTCAATCGCAGCACATGGTGGGCGTATCACGCTAGTCGATCTGCAAAAGGATCGGGCCTATGTTCGGCTGGACGGCGGATGTCAGGGGTGTGGCATGGCTGATGTAACGCTGAAGCAGGGTGTCGCAGTGGAAATCCAGAACCTGGTCCCCTCGGTTACCGAAGTCCTGGATGTGACCGACCATGCGGATGGCACTAACCCCTATTATCAACCGGCCTAGCGACGTTGTTTCAGGTCAACCGGTAAATCGTTACCGGGTCCTGACGACCTTTTAGCTGGTAATCCCCAATCTTTTTCGCCCCTGTTCCGGGAGCGGCATTGACGGTAGCATCTGTCATCAGGGTCAAAACCTCATCCGTCTGGTCAGGAGAGAGGGTTTTGCCATACTGCTCCATTCGCTGTGCGATATTAACGGTATCTCCCACCACAGTATAATTTAGTCGCCCGCTTGAGCCGATGTTCCCGACGACAAGTGGTCCCGTATGAATGCCGATGCGCATATGAACCTCGGCAAGGCTGTCTTTGCGGCGTTCTTCATTATCTGCGATGATGGCCTGTTTAATAGCCAGAGCCGCACGGCAGGCGCGAGATGCATGATCCTCCTGTAGCTCCGGTGCTCCCCAGAAAGCCATGACGGCGTCACCGATGAATTTATCGACGGTTCCGCCTTCCGCCTCGATACAGGCGGTAACCAGCTCAAAATGATGATTGAGGAAATTGGCGACTTCTTCTGTTTTCATACTTTCCGCTTGCGGGGTAAAGCCGACAATATCTGTGAACATAACGGTCACTATCCGCTCTTCGGAGCGCGCTTCTCCGCTTTCCATCAGTTTGCGGACGAGGGTTTTCGGTACATAGGTCTCGAACCACGTCAAACCACGGAGCATTGCGTTATAGGCATCATTTGCCTCGTTAACCTCGGTGAACCTGCTTCTGGGTAATGACTGCACCGCATGAAAATCAAGTTTTGAAATCTGCCGCGATGCTTCCGACAGCGTAAGGACGGGCCGGGAAATCCGCCGTCCGATGATGATTGCCACAGCTACACCCAATAGCATAATCGCGAGCCCGGCAAATCCCGCAACGGCCAAACGGCGCAGTTCCGCAGAGACATCTTCGTCCCGGATCCAGTATCCGACTGTGAAGGTCTTGTCAGCATATCCATCAAGATGCTTGTATATGAAAATATATCCTTCGCCGTCTACCCGTAGATAGTGACTCTCAAATGCGGAGGGATTACCCAATAGATTAAGTTCGTCCCGGTCTTCGGACCAGATATTCTTCAGGATAGGATCCTCGATCTCTTCAAGCCTGGGGACAACATCCTCTACACTCAATCCGCCCGCGGATTTCTTCATTCCCTGTTGCAAAAGGACGCGGTCATTCCCGTAAAGAATAAACCGCTTGCCATTTGTAAGGGCTTGCGCCGCATTCATCCTGTTGTTTACGGCCGTGACGGTGATCGTCGCAATCAAGGCACCAACGAATTGCCTGTCCTGAATGACGGGCGCACGGAAATTGAGGACGGTTTCCTGAAGTGTCGGCACGTAAACAAGCGGGCCCCAGCTTCCCTTTTCGCGGCTGGATATGTCTGTAATAGCCAGCCTTGCGACGGGGTCCCTGCTCTCATCAAGGGTGATGATTTGCTGGGTTTCGCGGTTGGACGCCATGACCTGTAATGTCGGAGTAACGAATGTAAGAGATAATATCTGGGGCGTTCCGGCAACTGCCGACAAGAGGACATCGGCCAGCTGATCCCGATTATTTACGTCCAGCTGGCCACTACTGATCAGCTTCGAGATATACTGTGTCTGATACGCTGCCGGATTAAGCAGTTCTGTAAGGTCATTCTCTGCTGACTCCATCGCCGCGCTGGCCTTGTCGATCAAAAGGTCGCGCGTATTGGTAAGGCCGGACGTAAGGCTGATACCAAGGACAATCACAACGGTGATGACAATCAAGGTGCCGAAGCTGACGGCGAGAACTGTCGCAATCGGCAAGGACTTGGCAGGTTTGCGGGGTGTCGTCGAAATTTCTCTTCTCCTGATCGTACGCCGTTTCCCGATAGCATGGGCGGGCATTTTATACAAACTAAACGCTATATGGCCCAGTAGACAAAGCCGTGCAAGACGATATACTCCCTGCATGAATCTGGTTGTCGCGTTTGAAGCAATTTTGGTTGTGTGTTGCCTGATTTCACTTAATCTGGCGCGGCAGTCTTTTTTTCCGGCAAGTCTCTTCTGGGCCTTCGGTGCTGTTACAATCGGCATTGCTGCGACATTGGGCGGCTTTAGGTTCGCCGGTTTCAGCGCCGTTGACTCCTACCACACGATGGCGAAGCATTTTGCCGGGTCCGTCGGCATCGCCGCCTTTGCCGTTGGGGCCCTTGCAGGTCTGCTTGCAAATTTCTTTATTCGTTTCCACTGGTGGATACTGCTTGTCTTGATCCTGCTGCTTTGCGTGGCGTTATTGCTGGATCAATGGCGGTTTCCGGCGCAAGTTCAACTCGGCCTTGTTGGGCTGATACTGCTCGTTGGATTAATCCGGCTTATTTCGTCCGGATTGCTTGCCATTTATCTGCTGCTGGGGGTTGCGTGCCTGATCTTGTCCGACATAGCCGTCAGGTGGTTTGCCCTCAACACAGGGATGGAGGAGATAAACATATACCATGTCCTGCTGTCACTAGCCGTAATTTCATTTGGCCTATCTGCATCGCGGGATAATTGGGAGTAGTTTTTTGTATATTCGTTCGCGGCATATTGATTCTGTTGCGTATCCCGCTATAACCGGCGAATAACTGGTAGGGCTCGATACTTCCGGGCGGCAGCGGCTATATATTTTTAAAAAGAAAGGGTGTCATGGCAGAGGCAAGTTCGAAAACGGCCAAGGGATTGTTTGTCGTCTTTGGCGGCAAGGTGGCAGATACGCGAGGTAAGGATTTTGTTGATCCTGGAAAACTGGACGTACGGGGCTTTTTTGAAAGTTACGAGAATGCCTTGTCCGCATGGCGGGCTGCCAGCCAGTCGCAGGTGGATGATGCCTTCACAAAATACGTGATTGTTCGACTCTGGTAATAACCGGACTTTTCCATACCGCGGAAAAGCTGGCGAAACTGGTAGTGTAATTTTGCACAACTGCGCGAGATGACGTATTGTGACACCTTCCGAATATTATTGAAAAAGCAGGTGTCCTGTGCGTGATTTTTACCAACCCGGCCGTTCAGTTTCCTATGGCCTGAACGGCGCCGTCGCTACTTCCAGCATGCATGCTTCACAGGTTGCCCTTGGTATCCTGAAGTCGGGTGGTAACGCCATGGACGCGGCAATTGCCGCCTGCGCTGTGCAATGTGTCATTGATCCGATGCAGACAGGCATTGGCGGGGACTGTTTTGCGCTTGTCGCGATGGGCGGCGGCAGTCAGGTTGAGGGGATAAACGGATCAGGCAAGGCGCCTGCGGCACTGACTGCTGATTATCTCCTGTCGAAGGGAATCAATAAAATGGACGCGACCAGCGCCCATTCCGTAACTCTCCCGGGCGCCATCGATGCATGGGTGCGGCTCCATGAAAAATACGGCAGTATGGAATTCGCCGATATTCTTAAACCGGCCATAGAATGCGCGGAAAATGGTTTTGTGGTGACGGACCGGACATCCCTCGATTGGGAACTGGGAACGGCAAAGCTCCTGAAAAATAAGGCTGCAACTGATATTTTTCTCAAGAATGGCAAACCACCATTAGCCGGAACCACGTGGCGCTTGCCAAAGCTGGCGACGACGTTGAAAGCCGTCGCAAAAAACGGCCGGTCGGCCTTTTACGAAGGGGATATCGCGGCGCAAATGGCCGAGACCCTGAAAGCTGCCGGTGGCTTGCATGAAGCTGCGGATTTCGCTGCGACGGGCGCCGATTTCGTTGCGCCGATTCATAGCGAGTTTCAGGGCCATAAAGTTCACCAGATTCCGCCGAACGGGCAGGGAATTACGGCGCTCATCATGCTCAACATCCTGAAACGCTTTGATATGGACGGGCTGGATCCCAATGGCGCAAAGCGCCTGCATCTGGAAGCAGAGGCGGCGCGTCTTGCCTATCTTGCCCGAAATAAATATGTAGCGGATCCACAAAAAGCTGACGTTCCTGTAGACATGCTGCTTTCCGACGAGTTCGCCGAACATCTCTGTGGTTTTATCGAGGTGGGGAAGGCGGGCGATCCCACCGGGGCCAACGCGCTGGAACGGCATCGTGATACAATATATCTTTCTGTCGTCGACAAGGACAGAAATGCCGTCTCCTTCATCAATTCGGTATTTCAGGGTTTCGGCTCCGGCATCGCCTGCCCCAAGACGGGTGTTTTGTTTCAGAACCGGGGCTTTGGTTTTGTGGTCGATCCGGATCATCCGAATTGCGTTGCACCCGGAAAGCGACCGATGCATACGATCATACCCGGTATGGTCACGAAGGATGGCAAGGCCTCCATGAGCTACGGTGTCATGGGTGGTGGCTATCAACCGGTTGGCCATGCGCATGTGCTGATGAATATCTGGAATTACGGAATGGACGTGCAGGAAGCTCTGGATTGCCCGCGCGCGTTCTACGATTCCGGGGTCCTGGATGTTGAGAAAACTGTTCCGGCATCCGTCCGGGCGGAATTGACAGACATGGGCTATCAGCTAAAGGATTCTGATATTCCGCTCGGCGGGGGGCAGATAATTGCGATTAATCCGGAGACCGGCGTTCTCTCCGCCGGCTCCGAATCACGGAAGGATGGCTGCGCTCTCGCATATTGAGTGCTTAGCCTTCGGCGATGGAATTCCCGGTCGCGCCGAGTTCATTACAGGCCTGTTTAACGCGTTCCGCCATGGATTTTTCGCATTCACGAAGCCATGCTCTCGGATCGTAATGTTTTTTGAACGGCGTTCCGTCAACCGGGTCAATCTGATATTTGAAGGCTTTTGGATGGGCTTCCACATAGGCCCCGACCGGCTTGGAAAAGGCAAACTGTGTGTCCGTGTCTACATTCATCTTGAAGACGCCATAGCTTACGGCTTCCGCAATTTCTTCGGCGCTGGAGCCGGATCCACCATGAAAAACAAAATCAAGTGGCTTTTCCCTGGTGTCATAAACGCTCTGTACATGCTTTTGCGAGGCCAGCAGAATTTCCGGCCGTAGCTGGACATTGCCCGGCTTATAGACGCCGTGCACATTGCCAAAGGCGGCGGCAACGGAGAAATGACCGATAGAGGAGAGCCTCTCGTAGGCCTGCAATACTTCTTCAGGCTGGGTATAAAGCTTGCTGTTATCCATTACATCAACGTCACTGCCGACGCCATCTTCTTCACCGCCGGTGACGCCAAGCTCGATTTCAAGGCTCATATCAATCTTCGCAAGCCGTGTGAGAATACGTTCACAGTCTGCGAGATTTTCCTCAATCGGCTCCTCGGAAAGGTCCAGCATGTGGGAGCTGAAAAGCGGCTTGCCTGTCGCTTCGAATTCGGCTTCGCTGGCATCGATCATGCCTTCGACCCAGGGGATAAGCCCCTTGTTTGCGTGATCCGTATGCAGAACGACGCAAATTCCGTATTCCCTGGCAACAGTATGGATATGACGGGCTGCAGAAATAGCGCCGACGACGCGTGCCTTGTCGACATCCTTGATACCCTTGCCGGCAAAGAATTGTGCCCCGCCATTGGAAAGCTGAATGATGATGTCAGATTTGCTGAGCATCGCGGCTTCTAGTGCCGCATTCACCGTGTTGGTGCTCGTGACGTTAATCGCGGGAAGCGCAAAGCCCTGTGCCTTGCAGGTCTGAACGAGGTTCAGGTAATCTCGACCCGTAACGACACCCGGTTTCAGCTTATTGATTTTTCCATGCACGTCTTAATTCCTCTTGATGACTGTTTTCGTAATCTGCACGAGAAGATAGGAGACAAATATTTAAAATTCTTTACATCCGCTCGGGAACGTCAATCCCGAGAATATATAAAACCTGTTCCATCTGCCTAAGCGTAATGGCACAAAGCCGCAGGCGAGAAGCGCGGATGTCGGGATCGGCTTCCACGAGGACCGGGCATTCATGATAAAAGGCGTTAAATTCCTGGCTCAGGCTGTAGACATGATCGCAAAGGATGTTGGGCGCATTTTTTTCTGCCGCCGCGATCACCGCTTCCGGAAGTGCGGCAATCGCCAGCATTAAATTCCGTTCCGCGTCATGGGTAGCCTGTAATCGCCCTTCTGCCAGATTCTGTTCGCTTGCCTTGCGAAGCATGGACTTGATACGGACGGCCGCATACATTTGATAAGGTCCGGTGCGCCCCTCGAATTTCGTGAATCTTTCAAGGTCAAATACATAGTTCGACATTCTCTGGTTTGAGAGATCCGCATATTTGATTGCGGCAATACCGACTTTTGTTGAGATGTCTTCAAGTTCCGCCGTGTCAAACCGCTCTGACATTCCGGTTTCTGTGATCACCTTGCGGGCTTCACCGATCGCATCCTCAATCAGGCTCCGCAGGCGGACGACACCGCCGTCACGGGTTTTAAGTGGCTTTCCATCCGTGCCATTGACGGTACCGAAGCCGATATGCTCAAGTTGGCAATCGGGACGGATGCTGTGACATTTGCGTGCCGCACGGAAAACCTGTTCAAAATGGAGGCTTTGACGCGCATCGACGATGTAGAGAATGGCATCGGGATCATGCTCCTCACGCCGCATTTCAATGGTGGCAAGGTCTGTTGTTCCATACATCACGGCGCCATCGGATTTTTCCAGGATAAGCGGCGGCATTTCCTTTTTGTCACCCTCTTCTGCCACGGCAACCACGATCGCCCCTTCCGAATGCTCCGACAACCCTTCTCTTTTGAGGCGGTCCATCATCAGGGGGATATGGCTGTTCGTGTCGGCCTCTCCCTTCCATTCGGTGAAATGCGCGCCGAGCAGATCAAAATCCGTACGGGTTTCGGTAAGGGAAATATCGCGCATATGCTGCCAGAGCGCGAGATAGCCGGGGCGGCCCTTCTGCAAGTCAAAAGTCGCGCGGCGGGCGCTTTCTAGGAAGAGGGCGTCTTCCTTGCTGCGGGCCGAGGCGGCGGGGTACAGCTCTTGCAACTCCTCGACAATCACGGGGGAGGTTTCAGGGTAAGGGCCCATAAAACTCGCATCGAAATAGGGCAGTTCCGGCTGCTGCGCCTCGATTTCCTTGATGAGCAATCCCATGGGAAGCCCCCAATCGCCAAAATGCACATCGCTGACCACGTCATCTCCCAGAAAGACCCGAAGACGGCGGAGACTTTCACCGATGATCGTGGCACGCAAATGGCCAACATGCATCGCCTTGGCGACATTGGGTCCGCCGTAATCCAGTATGACTTTTACCGGAGTGTAGGTGGCGCGACAGCCAAAATGCGATTCTTCAGCAATGTCACTTATATGCCCGAACAGGAAATCATCATTAAGGCTGATATTGATGAAGCCTGGACCGGCGAGAGACAGCTCTGAGAACAGGCCGGATTTTTCAAGTTCAGCCAGGACCTCCGTCGCAATTTCCCTAGGATTTCGTTTTGCCTGCTTTGCCGCTGCAAGGGCGCCGTTGCACTGAAACTGACCCAGTTTCCGCCGTTGCGAGGGAACAACCATGCCATAGGATGCGTCGAGGCCCAATGTTTTGAAGGCCTGCCCGGCAATTTGGCTCAGTTGGGTTAAAAGCGATGCTGTCACGAACGTTCCTGACTTTTATAATTCCTGGCTTGTATAGGCCTCTTCCCGACCATATGTGCGGGAGAGACGATGACGCCCTATCTACTGGAAAATCCTTTTGGGGCCAAGAATTTTGGGAGCATACGCAGATAATACGGATAAATTTTCGCCTGGTCGCATGATTTTGTGAGTCGAATTTTTGCGTATCTCTTGACACTTCCGCCGCTTTTCATTACATCCGTAGCGAAATTGTTAGCACTCTCACCCAGAGAGTGCTAACAAGGTTTGAAACGGTAACTTAACAAGGATGAGGGAGACTTTAATGAAATTTCGTCCATTGCATGATCGCGTATTGGTCAAGCGCATCGAGGCTGAAGAAAAAACAGCCGGCGGTATTATACTCGTAGACAGCGCGCAGGAAAAGCCTTCAGAGGGTGACGTTCTGGCAGTCGGTAACGGCGCCATTGCGGAAGATGGGACGGTTCGCCCGCTCGACGTAAAAGTTGGTGACAAGGTTGTTTTCGGCAAATGGTCGGGAACCGAGATCAAGGTTGACGGCGAAGAAGTCTTGATCATGAAAGAATCAGACATCATGGGCATTTTGGCCTAATCAACTTATTTATGATTGAGGAATAAAGACATGGCAAAAGAAGTCAGATTTAATACAGACGCCCGCAGGCGTATGCTCAAGGGTGTCAACATCCTGGCAGATGCAGTAAAAGTAACTCTCGGCCCGAAAGGCCGGAACGTGGTTATTGATAAATCATTCGGCTCCCCGCGTATCACCAAAGACGGTGTGACTGTCGCCAAGGAAATCGAGCTGGAAGACAAGTTTGAAAACATGGGCGCCCAGATGGTCAAGGAAGTTGCTTCCAAAACCAATGACACCGCCGGTGATGGAACGACAACGGCAACCGTTCTTGCCCAGTCCATCATTCAGGAAGGCCTGAAAGCTGTTGCAGCAGCAATGAACCCGATGGATCTTAAGCGCGGCATTGATCTTGCTGTCACAAAAGCAGTGGCATCTATCAAAGAAATGTCGAAGCCGGTTTCCGGGCAGGAGGAAATTGCCCAGGTTGGCACGATTTCTGCCAACGGTGAAACCGAAATTGGCAGCATCATCTCCGAAGCCATGCAGCGCGTCGGCAATGAAGGCGTCATCACGGTTGAAGAAGCCAAAGGTCTTGCTACCGAGTTGGACGTCGTCGAAGGCATGCAGTTCGACCGCGGGTATCTTTCTCCGTACTTCGTAACCAATGCAGAAAAGATGGTTGCCGACATGGACAACCCCTACATCCTGCTGCACGAAAAGAAACTCACCAACCTGCAGCCAATGCTGCCGTTGCTTGAAGCGGTTGTTCAGGCAGGCAAGCCACTTCTTATCATCGCGGAAGATATCGAAGGCGAAGCTCTTGCAACTCTCGTTGTCAATAAACTCCGTGGCGGCCTGAAAATTGCGGCTGTTAAAGCTCCGGGCTTTGGTGATCGTCGCAAGGCAATGCTGGAAGATATCGCGATCCTGACCGGTGGCCAGGTGATCTCCGATGATCTGGGTATCAAGCTTGAGAATGTCGGACTTGATATGCTGGGTACGGCGAAATCCGTTTCCATCTCCAAGGAAGAAACGACAATTATCGACGGCGCCGGTGAAAAAGCGGACATCGAAGGTCGTTGCAACCAGATCCGCGCTCAGGTCGAGGAAACCTCTTCTGACTATGACCGTGAAAAACTTCAGGAACGTCTTGCCAAACTGGCCGGTGGTGTTGCCGTGATCAAAGTTGGCGGCGCGACCGAAACCGAAGTGAAGGAACGCAAAGACCGCGTTGACGACGCATTGCACGCAACCCGTGCTGCGGTTGAAGAAGGTATCGTTGCCGGTGGTGGTGTTGCTCTTCTTTATGCATCCCGTGCGCTTGATGGACTAACCGGCGCCAATGAAGACCAGAATGTCGGTATCAAGATCGTTCGTCGTGCCCTTCAGGCTCCTTGCCGTCAGATTGCTGAAAACGCTGGCACCGACGGGGCTGTTGTTGTCGGCAAGTTGCTGGAACAGAAAAGCATGACTTTCGGCTTCAATGCCCAGACAGGCAAATACACTGATTTGCCAAAAGACGGTGTTATCGATCCGGCTAAGGTTGTTCGCGCCGCTCTTGAGGACGCAGCTTCCATTGCCGGCCTTCTGATCACGACGGAAGCAATGATTGCGGATCTGCCGGCAAAAGACTCCGGCGGCTCTCCTTCCATGCCCGATATGGGTGGCATGGGCGGCATGGGTGGTATGGGCTTCTAAGCCATATATACTCACACGCACCACAAAGAACGGGGCCGTCCTTCGGGGCGGCCCTTTTTTATGATTGCCCGCCAGCAAATACCGGGGGAGTCAGGATTTCTCGAAAATATGGAAATAGTTATTCGCGGGCATCGGGTGGGCGGCAACATGTTGAAGGCCGTTCACGGCAGCCACGGCGCGGACAGTTTCAATGTCGCGGACAGCATATTCCGGGTCCATTGATTTAAGCCAGGTTTCAAATCTCGCATTGCTGGGGGCTGTATGCTCACCGTTTACTTTAAAGGGGCCGTAGAGGAAAAGCCGCCCGCCGGATGGTAGAATCCGTCCCGCTCCTGCCATTAAGCCTTCACAGGCCCGCCACGGTGAAATATGGATCATATTGGCGTTGAAGATTGCCGTAATTGGTCCGCCGTTGTAATCCGCCGTCTCGACAGGCCATACTGGTTGCGTCACATCCAGCGATACCGGGGGAAGAAGATTGTCCGATGGCTTATGGATAATCCAGTGTTTGACGCTTTCGAGCTGGTCCGGATCGTAATTACTCGGCTGCCAGCTAAGCGGGAGTACCTCAGGCGCGAAAAACACGGCATGCTCCCCGCTACCGCTTGCAATTTCTAGCACCGTGCCAGCGTCAGGAAGGTGAACTTTCAGGGCAGACAGGATTGGGGTCCGATTGCGCTCGGTTGCCGGGGCAAATTGCCGCCGATCCGTCATTTCTTGTCGCCTTTTTCCGATTTGCGCCATTCTTTTCTATATTGAAATCCTTTTTCGAAGAACGCGGCACGCTTGTCTTCGGGGAGCGTTTTTGCAAGCTCAACCATGGAGGCTTGAAAAAAACTCTCGATCTGGATCTGCGTTGCAATCATGTCGGCGTATGTCTGGTTGATTGCTACAAGATCAATCGGTTCCGCACTGAACAATTCCGCGAGTGTTTCACGATGCTGGCGAAATTCGCGGAAAAAGGGACGAAGACTGCCGCGATTATCTTTCCATAATTGTTGAATTTTCTCCTGTTCCTTTTCATCGAGGACGGAGATTGCTGCTTTGCGGTCGAAATGAAACCTGTCATGACGCCGCTTGTCCCCGTCATGGTCGATCCATTGGGTGACCAGGAAGCCGCCAATTATGATATTTACGGCGACAGACAGGACCAGCGCGGCCGACAGGAATTTTTGTCTAGAGATTCTCATATTCGGCTTCCAGATCAGTCATTGTGGCGCCACTGAAGGACGGCTCGTTCAATGCATACTCACCATTATTTTCCAGAATGTTCGGGCTGGCGAAGCCGAGCAGGATGCCAAGGCAGGCCGCCATTGCCATCCCGACTGCCGGTTGCCATATAGAACCAAACGGCCAGAGGCTCTTCAGGAAGGAGCCCTGGTTGATATCTTCAGCGTTCATCAGGACACGGCCCAGAAGATCGGACGATGCTTCAATCGGGCGGGAACTGCTGCTGAGGAACTGATCGAGCTTTGCTTCCTGACGGAGCAAACTGCGTGCGACATCGGAGGAGGCAAGAAGTTTCCGCATCATTGGAAGATCCGCCTCCGGCCAGCTTTCTTCGCGTGCGCCATAGGTTTCCACGACTGATTTGAAACGTGCGAGTTCTTTTGACAGAGTCTCCTTCATATTGCGTCTCCATCCATTAACCGCCGGGCTGGCAGTAATAGCTCCTTTAACTTTCTTCGCCCTCGGGCGAGCAAGGATTCCAGTGCATCAACCGATATCTCCATAATTGCCGCCGCCTCTATATTTCCACATTCTTCAAAATGCACCAACGAAATAGCGATACGCTGTCGTGCGGGAAGCTTTTGTAACGCTTCTATAACCTTGTCGCCAAGTTGCTGTTGTGCTTTCAGCTCCAGCACCCCCGGTCTTGTGTCTTCCACATCCGGCATTTCGTCATCACTGTATCGTCTTTGCTTGCGCAAATAATCGACGCATAAATTGTAGGTGACGCGATGCAGCCAGGTTTTTATCTGCGCTTTGGCCTGCCACTTTGGGGCCTGTTTCCAGAGCTTAATAAATGCCTCCTGGGCGATATCTTCCGCAAGACCGCTGTCCCCTAGAATACGCAATGCCAATCGATATGACCCGTCAAGATAGAGCCCGGCTACCAAACGGCTTGCAGACGCAGTCCCGTTGGCGACCTCTTGCATAAGTGCGGCATCTTTTTCAATCTCGCTTGGATTACGCATCGCCACCTGACGGTTTCCATGGAACAGCAGTCTACCGCCCGTCACAATTACCTGTTATACGGGCGGTAGTATCAAATCCGTCGCAAAAAATTTGTGCTATACGGCAAGAGGGAAGGAGAGAAGACGAGCTAGACCGATTCTTTTTCGCTATCGGCTTCACTGGTCTTTTTCGCAGCCTCCTTGCCTCTTTCCATCTCCGTCAGCAGGTTTGTCTGCTCGCCAGCAATCTTTTTAAGAGTGCCGCCAACTTCTCCACCTGGTTCGATCTCGATTTCACCATAGCTGATGTCCCCGGAGACACGGCCGGTTTTACGTACGACGAGACGTTTGCGGGCTTTCATGGTGCCATCAAACTCGCCGGAGATATCAGCGGTATCAATATCAACTGTGCCGTTGAAGACGCCACTTTGGCTGATCTCGATTTCCTTACTGGTCATCGAGGCTTCGACCTTCCCTTCAACAATCAGGCGATCACAGGCGGTAATCTCGCCTTTGAGATGAATATCGGCGCCAACGTGAAGTTTGCTGCCTTCCTTTTTCTCTTCCGGTGCCGCACCGTATGGTGATGGTTTCGGACGCAGGCTGTTATCAATACCAAAGCTTCTTGTTCCGCCAGTTGTTGTCATCGGTTTAACCCTGCTTTCCAGTTTCTGTTCAGAAGGAGGTGGTGTCTCTTTGTTATTTTCAGGTGTGTCGGTCAATTTCGGTTTCTTTTGAAACATATTTTTCCCCAATAATCGTAAATTCGGTAATATGCCGGATTTGGCCATAAAATAGTGTCCAGCATGCGTTGGTAGTTTGTCAAAAATGTGGCAATAAAGGAGAGTTTTCCTTTAAAGACACCTCTGCTGCAATTACCATATCTGTTGAAGATGAAACTGTAAAATCTGAAGGATGATGATGCAATCTCGAAAAATAATCGGCCTGGCCGGGCTGATGGCTCTCCTTGCCGTATATTGTATAATATGCGTCTTTATCGCAGTGCAGTTCCTTCCTGACAGCAAATTGGCGGAGCTGATTTTCTATCCTGTTGCGGGTGTGATCTGGATTTTCCCGGCCATGAAAATTATCCGGTGGATGCAGTCTGATCCGGAGCCTGAATAAGATCATAAAAAAAGCCGGACCGAGAGGGGGGATCGATCCGGCTTTATATTGCCTTTCAATGGGAGAGGGGGACTTTCCCAAGGATCAGCAAAAGGTTTGATAGCGTCTGCACCAAACTATACACCCTATCTGGTGCTTTTTTTATTAATTTCCAGTGATCAGTATCACTCTTTTTTCGGTTCATAGCTTATATGGAAAGCCAAGGTGCCGGGGTCAATAAATATTATTATTTAATAGGTCCTGAGCCTAGTTACAGCTTAACTCTGTTCTGCTTTTACCCCGATAATATGACCGTTTTACGGCAAATGGTAAAATTTCTATCAATTTACGACATGTTGCCGATACTTTCCGTTGCCAAAACGAGCCGGGTAATGTCATCGGGCTCCGACAGGCGATGATCTCCGTTTTTAATCAGGGAAACAGTGACGTCCTCACTGATGAGTGCTTCCTGAATTTTGAGGGCAGTTTGCCAGGGGACACTATCGTCTTTCATCCCCTGCAGGAGGTGAACCGGGCAGGTCACATTGATGGATCCGTTCAGCAGAAAGTTGCGCGGGCCATCATCAAGCAGCTTTCTGGTGATGATATAGGGCTCGTCTGAATATTCTGAAGGCTGTTCCCAATATCCTTTTGACTTGATTGATTCTTGTCCTGATTCCGGCATATCATCCCACATTCGCGTAGTGAAATCCGGTGCGGCGGCAATGCCGACAAAACCGGCGATGCGCTCAGGTCGGAGCAGGGCCATGCGAAGCCCGATCCAGCCCCCCATGGAGGAACCGACAATAATCTGCGGCCCTGCTGTGCAGTCATCCAGCACCGCCAAAGCGTCGTCGGTCCAGCGGCTAATCGTACCGTCCGTGAAATTGCCTGTCGATTGCCCGTGCCCAAGATAATCAAATCGTGTATAGCTACGGTGAAGAGAGGTCATCGCCTTCTCAAGTGCGAGTGCCTTGGTTCCTTCCATGTCGGACATAAATCCGGAGCAGAAGATCACGCCGGGTGAAAACCCGGCATGGTGGTGGTAGGCAACAGATTGACCGTCAGGTCGAGCGAGCATGTCAGGTGAGTCAGTTGAAGTCATTTTTAAGTAATAGAAGCCGTTGATGAATAATATGGTCCCCGAGCATAGCATTCCTTCCCCCTTGAACGAAACCCGTCATCCGACAGTCTTGCAGATACTTCCAAGCCTGAATGGCGGTGGCGTCGAACGGGGAACTATCGAGACGGCGTCTGCATTGAAGGAGAAGGGCTGGACACCCATCGTTGCCTCCTCCGGCGGACTTATGACCCACGAGTTGAAGCGGATCGGAGTGCGCCACCTGACATTGCCTGTGGCGTCCAAGAATCCTTGGGTGATGCGACGCAATGTAGCGCGCCTTGCGGCGATTATTCGCGAATATGAGGTTGATATCGTCCATGCACGCAGCCGGGCTCCCGCATGGAGCGCCTATTATGCGGCCAGGAGAAACGGCGCGCATTTCATAACGACCTTTCATGCGGCTTATAATCGCGGGGGATTCTTTAAGAATGCCTATAACGCAATTATGACGCGCGGGGAGCGGGTCATTGCCATTTCCGACTTCATTGCCGATCATATTCACCGATACTACAATATAGCGCCGGAAAAGATTGTCACGATCCCGCGCGGAGTGGATTGCCGGAAATTCAATCCGGCAGCTATTCATGCGGAACGGATTATCGACATGGCACGAAGCTGGGGTCTTCCCGATGGGGTGCCGGTCATCATGCTGCCCGGGCGTCTTACCCGATTGAAAGGCCATCAAACCTTTATCGAGGCGTTGGCCCGGATGAAAGACAGGGAGTTTCTCGCTCTTCTGGTAGGGAGTACTGAGGGGCGGGATGCCTATTGCAATGAGCTAAACGCGTTGGTGAAGACCCATGGATTGGAAGGGAAGGTCCAGATCAAGGGGCATTGCGATGATATGGCGGTTGCGCTCATGCTCTCCGATGTTGTCGTCTCCGCGACGACGGTGCCCGAAGGCTTCGGTCGCATAGCCGTGGAGGCGCAAGCGATGGGGCGCCCGGTTATTGCGACGGCGCATGGCGGTTCCATGGAAACCATTATCGATGGCGAGACGGGCTGGCTGGTGCCGGTTGGTGATGTTGAGGCGATGTCTGCTGCATTGGTGGCTGCGGTGGATCTAACGTGGGAAGAGCGTGAAGCGGTTGCAGGTCAGGCACGGGAACATGTGAAGCGTCATTTTGATATCGAACGAATGTGTGGTTCCACCATAGCGCTTTATGAGGAAATCCTCGGAAATCAAACTTGAGACGCCGGATGGCCGCCAAATACAACGGTTGTTTCGCTAAATGCAGGCCCGCAGCGTCTATCGCTTGACATGCATCCCCAGTTTTCTAAAGTCCCCGGCATGATCGTGGACCTAGGACAGGGTGTTGTTCGGGGCTGGTCATGGAATGGATGGTAAAAATGGCGAACGGACAAGTACAGATTACGCTCCCTGACGGGAGCCATCGGGTCTTCGACAAGGCAATTTCGGGCGCGGAGTTGGCGCAGGATATTGGCCCGGGCCTCGCAAAAGCAGCCGTGGCGCTGCGTATCGATGGCGAAATGAAGGATCTCAAAACCATCCTTGATTCCGATACAACTGTTGAAATTGTCACGTCGCGCGATGAAGATGATGCTGTGCTTGAACTGCTCCGTCACGACGCGGCACATGTAATGGCGGAGGCGGTGAAGGAGCTCTACCCCGAAACTCAGGTTACCATCGGCCCGGCCATTGACGACGGTTTTTACTATGATTTTGCGCGCTCCGATCCTTTCACGCCGGATGACCTGGAGAAAATTGAAAAGCGGATGCATGAAATCGTTGATCGGGACGAGGAGATCACACGCGAGGAATGGTCCCGTAACGACGCCGTTGAGTTCTTCAAGAATTGTGGGGAGCATTACAAGGCTGAAATTATTCATGCCATTCCTGAAGATCAGCCGATCGGTATCTATCGTCAGGGCGATTTTCAGGATTTGTGCCGGGGGCCGCATTTGCCGTCAACGAAGAAACTCGGTCATGCTTTCAAACTGATGAAGCTCGCGGGGGCCTATTGGCGTGGTGATTCAAGAAATGAAATGCTGCAACGGATTTACGGGACGGCCTGGCGGAATGAGAAAGAACTGAAAGCCTATCTCCACAGGCTGGAGGAAGCGGAGCGTCGCGACCATCGCAAGCTTGGCAAGGAAATGGACCTGTTCCATTTGCAGGAAGAAGCCGTTGGCATGGTGTTCTGGCATGAAAAAGGCTGGACCCTGTATCGCACACTGGAACAGTATCTGCGCCACAAGCTGGAGGGGGCCGATTATAAAGAAGTAAAAACCCCTCAGCTCGTGGATCGCAAGCTTTGGGAAGCATCGGGCCACTGGGAAAAATTCGGTGAACATATGTATACCACCGAATCGGAAGAGCGTACCTTTGCGCTCAAGCCTATGAACTGCCCCTGTCATGTGCAGATATTCAATCAGGGAATCACCAGTTATCGTGATTTGCCGCTTCGCATGGCGGAATTTGGGTCCTGTCATCGTTATGAGCCTTCCGGTGCGTTACATGGCATCATGCGGGTGCGCGGCTTCACACAGGATGATGCGCATATCTTCTGTACCGAAGATCAGATCATGTCGGAAACCGAAATATTCTGCGAACTTCTGCTTGAGATATACAAGGATTTCGGCTTTACCGAGGTGAAGGTGAAGTTCTCCGATCGTCCCGCTGTGCGTGCTGGAGAGGATACCACCTGGGATAAGGCGGAGGGAGCCCTGCGCGATGCGATTGAGGCGACGAATATCGACTATAGCATGAACCCGGGCGAAGGGGCCTTCTACGGTCCAAAGCTTGAATTCGTGCTGACCGATGCGATCGGCCGGGACTGGCAATGCGGCACATTGCAGGTGGACTTTGTTCTGCCGGAGCGGCTGAATGCCAACTATATTGGCGAAGACGGGGCCAAACATCGCCCGGTTATGCTCCACCGGGCGATTTTCGGATCAATGGAGCGGTTTATCGGAATCCTGATCGAGGAGTATGCTGGTCGCTTTCCACTATGGCTTGCGCCTGTTCAGGTCGTTGTGGCCACCATTACCGATGAAGCCGATGATTACGCCCGTGAAGTGCTTGCCGCGTTGAAGGCCAAGGGGCTGCGCGCTGAACTTGACCTGCGCAATGAGAAGATTAATTACAAGGTCCGAGAACATAGTCTTGCCAAAGTACCCGCCCTTCTGGTTGCGGGGAAACGTGAAGCGGAAGAACAGACCATTTCGATCCGACGGCTCGGTGAAAAGCATCAAAAAGTACTGTCGCTTGATGAAGCGATTACAGCGCTTGGTGAGGAGGCATCCGTGCCCGGTCAATGAAATGCGCAGGATGTTGAAAGTAGCGGTGGAAATAAATCGTTAAAAAATATAGAATAGCATAGTTAAACCGCTTCTGGCGGGAAGGAAAATGGATCAATCATTCAAGGAGAAAGTAAATAGCTCGTCCACAAAGAAATACGGTTCCTGCAAAGGAAGGACCGCGCACAAACGAAGATATCAACGTTGCCAGCGTTCGATTAATCAACGACGAAGGTGATAATATCGGCCTGGTGAGCATTCAGGCTGCATTTGGACTGGCGGATGAAGCCGGTCTTGATCTGGTAGAGGTTTCTCCCGGCGAGACGCCGGTCTGTAAGCTCATGGATTTTGGCCGCGCCCGGTTCGAAGCCCAGAAGAAAGCGGCAAAAGCCCGCAAGAAGCAGAAAACGTTCGAAATCAAGGAAATCAAGATGCGGCCGAATATCGACCAGCATGACTATGAAGTCAAAATGCGGGCGGTAAACAAGTTTCTGGGAACGGGTGACAAGGTGAAGGTGACCATGCGTTTTCGTGGCCGTGAAATGGCCCATCAGGAACTCGGCATGAAACTCTTGCACAAGGTTCGGGACGAGACCGAAGAACTTGCAAAAGTCGAACAGCATCCGAAAATGGAAGGCCGTCAGATGACGATGGTCATTGCGCCGACGAAATAAGACCAGGCTAACTCGTTTTAAAAATAGGCCTGCCACCGCAATAGTGGTGCAGGCTGTTTTTTTGCATGGATTAACAGCTGTGATCCGGGGCTCTGTTTTCCGTGAGGGAGGTGAAGTAAAAGGGCGCCGCCGCATTTGACGGATCAACGGTTATCACTGCCGCATCAATCAGGCCGTAATCACCTGTTGAGTTGAACCGCCAGAGATTGGGAGCGCCTGGCCCCCCAAATCCTCTGTCCACGCAATATGGATGGGTGTCACCATGCATCAGCAAGACAGGTTTCTTGAATTTTGCGGAAAGGTAACGCAAGCGCAGGTTAAAACTGGCAAAAGCGTCACATTCCTGCCGGAGCTCTATGGTACAGCGAGCTTTGTATTTGCTATACGTCACGTCGGCCTGCGTTGCGATGACGACAGCGTTTGCATTAATCTTCTCTGCCTCGGCAAAGGCGTGATCCATCCAGATAATATTGGCCCGGTCCCGCGCATCCGTGAGAGTAAGAGTGAGATCTACATCGCCGAGCAGAATTTCTTCGCGCCCGTTATTTGTGGAGACCAGATGAACCGTTGCGAAGAGAGTGTTATCATAAACCCACCGCATATTCTCCGGGAACAGTGACTGGCGCGCGAAAAGCCATTCCGGGGGCAGAGACATCGGCGTGTCATAGAAAAGGCGCCGCAGTAAATCGAGACGATTAAGTTCGGAAAAGCGCTGGCTGATCTCTGTGCGGTCGCAATCCGTCCAGTCATTGTCACCGGGTGTATAGAAAACACGGCCGGGATGTAACGCCATGATCTGGTTGCGTCTTTCAGTGAGAAGGGCGGCTGAGCAAGGGAGAGTGCTCTTCTTGAAATCTCCCATAAAAATCATGAAAGGAAGGGTGCTTGCCTTGACGGCAGGCCTCGTGCGTTGCTTGAGGATGTAATTTTCCTTTGATGAATAGGGCATATCTGAAAGGGCAAGGAAGCTGAAGGGCGTTGGAGACTGTACTTCATCACTTGATGCCGAACTTGCGGTGACAAGAAAAAGGCAAAATGCCCCAAGAAAAATTGCCTGATTTACATAAAGGAGGCTGTTTCGCATTTCTTTCCCTCGCGCGGATGTTGGGTCGACCGGGGTACCTTTGCTGGTGCCCAGTTGCTCTTGTTGACGAAGGAGATGAGCATTTGTGACACTGGACAAAAAAAGCCCTCTATGGGGCTTGTATTTGCGCCAAAGCGGCTGTATAAACCTCGCTTCGCTGAGCATTCCGGCCAATTGGGGCTGCCGAGTTTGCTCAATCGCTTCAACGTTATTTTAGAGGAAGCCAGAAATGCCCAAGTTAAAGACCAAGAGCAGCGTGAAGAAACGTTTCTCTCTCACCGCAACGGGTAAGGTCCGCGCCAACCAGGCTGGTAAACAGCATGGTATGATCAAGCGGACACAAAAGCAGATCCGGAATCAGCGCGGAACGACCATTCTTGCTGATCAGGATGCCCGTATCGTCAAAAAATTTATGCCTTACGGCTAAGGAGAGAGATCCATGGCACGTGTTAAACGCGGCGTCACTACGCACGCACGCCACAGAAAAGTTATCAAGGCTGCCAAAGGTTATTATGGCCGCCGCAAGAATACCTTCCGCGTAGCGGTACAGGCCGTTGAAAAAGCGGGCCAGTACGCTTATCGGGATCGCCGGACCAGGAAGCGGAACTTCCGCGCCCTGTGGATCCAGCGTATCAACGCAGCCTCGCGTGAGCTCGGCATGACATACGGCAACTTTATGCACGGCCTCAAGCTGGCTGGCATTGAGGTGGACCGCAAGGTTCTGGCCGATATTGCCGTACGCGAGCCTGAGGCCTTCAAGGCATTGGTTGACGCTGCCAATAAGGCGTCCGCCAAAGCCTGATAATCCGGGCCCTCGAAAAACTAGACATTTTCGTAGACCACTTTATTTAAAGGGGGCCCAGTTTGTGGCCCCTTTTTTATTTGCGAGTTGTGATGCAGGATATTGAAAAGCTTGAACAGGAACTGCTGGAGAAGATCGGTAACGTTACCGATCTGGAGGCACTGGAATCGTTGCGGATTTCTGCTCTCGGCAAGAAAGGCAGTGTCAGCCTGATGATGCGTGGACTGGGCCAGATGGACCCGCTAGAGCGCCAGACCGTCGCGCCAAAACTCAACAAGTTGAAGAATACGGTAGGCGACGCCATCGAGGAAGCTAAATCCGGGCTGCATGCGGCGGCGCTGGACGAGAAGCTGCTGAAGGAAAAAATAGACGTAACCCTCCCGATTCGACCGGAATCAATGGGGCGGATCCATCCCATAAGCCAGGTTATGGACGAAATCACGGAAATTTTCGCCGGGATGGGCTTTGACATCGCGGAAGGGCCGGATATCGACGATGATTTTCACAACTTCACGGCACTCAACATCCCGCCGGAACATCCGGCGCGGCAGATGCATGACACTTTTTATTTGCCGGAAAAGGAAGATGGCTCCCGTCAGCTACTGAGGACCCATACCTCGACAGTTCAGATCCGAACTATGCAATCGAAAAAACCGCCGCATCGTATCGTGGTTCCGGGGCGCACCTTCCGCTGTGATTCGGATCAGACGCACACTCCGATGTTCCATCAGATAGAGGGGCTCGTTATCGATAAAACCAGTCATATGGGCCATTTGAAGGGTGTGCTTGCCGAGTTTTGTAAGGCGTTTTTTGAGCTTGATGAAGTCACCATGCGTTTTCGCCCGTCCTATTTTCCGTTCACCGAACCTTCGGCTGAAATGGATATCCGCTGCACTTTCGCCGGTGACCATGTGAAGGTTGGTGAAGGGGACGACTGGCTGGAAATCCTCGGCTGCGGTATGGTCAATCCGCGTGTTCTGGCACATTGCGGCCTTGATCCAGCGGAATATCAGGGCTTTGCCTGGGGTATGGGGATTGACCGGATCGCAATGCTGAAATACGGCATTCCGGATCTGAGGGCCTTTTTCGACTCTGACCTGCGCTGGCTCAAGCATTATGGGTTTGTGCCACTCGATGTGCCAACACTCGGGGGAGGGCTGTCACGATGAAATTCACAATATCATGGTTGAAAGAGCATCTCGATTACGATGCGCCGCTGGACAAGCTGACGGACCGCCTGACCTCAATCGGGCTGGAAGTTGAAGGGGTAACGGATCGTGCGAATGAGTTGTCGGCTTTTCGTATTGCTCATGTCGTTGAGGCAACGCCGCATCCGGATGCGGATCGTCTGCGTGTTTGCAAGGTTGATACCGGCAGTGAGGTTGTGCAGGTTGTCTGTGGTGCCCCGAATGCCCGTACCGGCATGAAAGGGGTTTTTGCTCCGTCCGGGGCGTATGTTCCGGGAACCGATCTTTGGTTGAAGCCCACAAAAATTCGCGGTGTCGAGAGTAACGGCATGCTGGTCTCGGAGCGGGAGATGGGCCTTTCCGATGAGCATGACGGCATTATTGAAATGCCGGAAGATGCGGAAATCGGGGCTTCTTTTGCGACCCTGGCGGGACTTGACGACCCTGTCGTCGAAATTGCCATTACGCCCAATCATCAGGATGCCCTTGGTGTCTATGGGATTGCTCGTGACCTGGCGGCAAGTGGTTTTGGAACATTGAAACCCCTCGATACATCGCCGGTTACCGGAATGTTTAAGAGCCCGATTGCCGTTCGACTGAATTTTTCGGATGCTGATCCGCTTCCCTGCTCAAAATTTGTGGGTCGCTATATTCGGGGGGTTAAAAACGGTCCCAGCCCCAAATGGCTTCAGGACAAGCTGCGTGCCATCGGGCTTCGTCCCATTTCGGCGCTGGTCGATATGACCAACTATGTGACGTTTGATCTTGCCCGCCCGCTTCACGTATTCGATGCAGACAAGATAAGTGGAAATATACAGGCACGGCTGTCCGAGGCCGGGGAAACGCTCCTCGCGCTCGACGATGAAGAATATAAACTCGACGTGGAAACATGCGTGATCGCCGATGATAAATCGGTCGTCAGTCTCGGCGGTGTCATGGGCGGCGAACTGACTGGCTGCTCCGAAGAAACCGTGAATGTGTTTATTGAGGTGGCGTTGTTTGATCCGGTGCGTATTGCGACCACGGGACGTAAGCTGGGGATTGAATCCGATGCCCGTTATCGTTTCGAGCGGGGAGTAGACCCAGACTTCGTTGAGCCCGCGATGGAGATTGCGACACGGCTTATCCTTGATCTTTGCGGCGGCGAGCCGAGTGAGGTTGTTGTCGCTGGTGATGGGCCGGCATGGCAAAAGACGGTTGAGCTGCGGAAGTCCCGCGTACAGGAACTTGGCGGCGTTGATGTTTCGTCTTCGGAAATGGTCGACATTCTGGACAAGCTTGGTTTTGCGCCGGAAGAGACTGGTGAGGTGATCCGGACACAGGTTCCCTCCTGGCGGGGGGATGTCGATGGAGAAGCGGATCTGGTTGAGGAAATTCTTCGTATTCATGGCTATGACAATATCCAGCCGGTACCATTACCGATGGAAAATGTCGTGGCCAAGCCGGCGGTCAACGCCAGGCAAAGGCGGGTCCGGATTGCCAAGCGAGCGCTCGCCGCGCGCGGGATGATGGAGGCTGTAAGCTGGTCCTTTCTGCCGCGGTCCCATGCGGACCTGTTTGGCGGTGTGCCGGACGAAATAGTGCTGGTCAATCCGATCAGCGCCGACCTTGACGCGATGCGCCCGTCGCTCCTGCCAAACCTGATAGCGGCGACAGGACGTAATATGTCACGTGGCTTTGCGGATATTTCGCTGTTTGAAGTTGGTTCGGAATATCATTCCGACCAGATCGAAGGGCAGGTAACTGTCGCAGGCGGTATTCGTGTCGGTCAGACATCGCCACGTCACTGGTCGGGGAACGGCTGTAAATTCGATGCCTTTGACGCCAAGGCAGATGCCCTTGCCCTGCTTGAAGCGGTGGGCGGCCCGGCTGACTCGGTTCAGATCGTGACAGGTGCGCCGGACTGGTATCATCCGGGTCGCTCCGGTGTAATGCAGCTCGGCCCCAAGAATCGGCTGGCGGCCTTTGGTGAATTGCATCCCCGGGTGTTGGAAGCCATGAAGGTAAAGGGTCCGATTATCGGATTCGAGGTTTTTCTTGATAACGTACCGCTTTCAAAGGCGACAGCGACGGCGCGCCCGCCCTTGGCAGTATCGGATTATCAGGCCGTGGAGCGGGACTTCGCTTTTGAGATGGATGTAGATACACCGGCGGATGCAATCATACGCGCTGTGCGCGGCAGCGATAAGAAGCTGATCAAGGATGTCTCCATCTTTGATATATATCAAGGAGATAGAATAGCGGCGGGCCGAAAATCCGTGGCCTTTTCCGTTCGCCTGCAACCGATGGACAGGACGCTGACGGAAGAGGAAATCGACGCCGTCGCGGCGAAGGTCATCGGAAGCGTCGAGAAGGCGACCGGTGGCAGCCTGCGTAATTAACGACGTTGCTTGGAAGTCAAAAAGGGGAGCGAATATGCTCCCCTTGTTCCGTTTCTGGAGAAATAAATGACAAATGAGGTACCGGAAGGATTTAAGGAGTTCGAGGGCAATGTTGGCTTTGTCGAACTGACAGGCTTGTTGATGGTAAAGAGGGTTAAGGGGGATGCCTATCTTGGGCTCCGGATCGAGGATAAGCATTGCAATATTGCAGGTATCTGCCACGGTGGGATGTTAATGACCTTTGCGGATATGCAGCTTGGCGTTGGCGCCCTGGCTTTGTCGGGGGTAAGGAAATTTATCCCGACAATACAGATGTCATGTGACTTTGTGTCGCCCGCATTGAATGGGACCTGGCTGGAGGGACGCACGCAGCTTGTCAAGCAAACCCGCAGCCTTCTGTTTGCCACCTGCATCTTGACGGCAGACGGTAAAACTGTATTTAGCGGCTCGGGAATCATGAAAATCCCGTCGGATAAAGGCAGCTACTCCGATATGGCAACCTGACTTACATAAATGCGATTGAATTTGTCCTTAATGCTGCTAGTTGGATGAACAACCAGAATACTTGAAAAGTACCCAGATGACAGAACTCAGCAAAATCCGGAATTTCTCGATCATCGCTCATATCGATCATGGTAAATCGACCCTTGCGGACCGTCTGATCCAGATGTGCGGCGGTCTGGATGATCGTGAGATGCAGCAGCAGGTTCTGGATAGCATGGATATTGAGCGTGAGCGCGGCATCACTATCAAGGCGCAGACGGTTCGTTTGCTGTATACGGCGAAAGATGGTGAGACATATACCCTTAACCTGATCGACACGCCGGGCCATGTGGATTTTGCCTATGAGGTGAACCGCTCGCTCGCGGCCTGCGAAGGATCGGTGCTGGTGGTTGATGCAAGTCAGGGAGTGGAGGCGCAAACCCTCGCCAATGTGTATCAGGCGATAGAGGTCAACCACGAAATCCTGCCGGTTTTAAACAAAGTGGATTTGCCTGCCGCCGATGTTGATCGAGTTGTTGAGCAGATTGAGGAAGTGATAGGCATTGACGCTAGCGGTGCAATTCCGATTTCCGCGAAAACCGGCCAGGGCATTGAAGAAGTGCTTGAG
>JBBDJF010000124.1:0-2101 GCA_040880045.1 Sneathiella sp. | reverse complement strand
GAGGCCGTTGTTGCCCATATTCCACCGCCGAAAGGGGATCGCAATGCGCCGTTGCAAGCCCTCCTGATCGATAGCTGGTATGATGCATATCTGGGCGTCGTTGTGCTTTTCCGTGTACGCGCAGGCGTTATCAAGAAGGGCCAGAAAATCCGGATGATGGAAACTAGGGCAAGTTATCTTGTTGACCGTGTCGGCGTTTTTACTCCAAAAGGCCTGATAGTGGATGAGCTTGGTCCTGGCGAAATCGGCTTTATGACGGCTGCCATCAAGCAGGTTGCGGACACAAAAGTTGGTGATACCATTACAGATGATCGCAAACCGGCAACCGAACCTCTTCCCGGCTTCAAGCCGAACCAGCCCGTTGTCTTTTGTGGTCTCTTCCCGATTGATGCCGCAGATTTTACAGAGTTGAAATCAAGTCTGGGCAAGCTTCGCCTCAATGACGCAAGCTTTTCTTTTGAAGCCGAGACATCCGCCGCGCTCGGCTTTGGCTTTCGGTGCGGGTTCCTTGGGCTATTGCACCTGGAGATTATTCAGGAGCGGTTGGAGCGGGAGTTCGATCTTGATCTTATCACTACGGCTCCTTCTGTTGTCTATCACCTTTTCATGCGCAATGGATCGATGGTCGAGATGCATAACCCGGCGGATATGCCCGATGTGATGCAGATTGACCGGATCGAGGAGCCGTGGATCAAGGCGACAATCATGGTTCCGGACGAATTTCTTGGTCAGGTTCTGAAGCTGTGCGAAGACAAGCGTGGTGTACAGGCCGACCTGACCTATGCCGGTAACCGGGCCATGGTTGTTTATAAATTACCGCTCAACGAAGTTGTGTTCGACTTTTATGATCGCCTGAAATCGGTGACGCGCGGTTACGCCAGTTTTGATTACGAAATCGACAGCTACGTTGAAAGTGACTTGGTAAAACTGTCCATCCTCGTGAACAGTGAGCCCGTGGATGCGTTAGCCATGATTGTTCATCGCGATCAGGCTGAAGCGCGCGGTCGGCAGCTCTGTGAACGGTTGAAGGACCTTATTCCGCGTCAACTGTTCAAGATTGCGCTGCAGGCGGCAATCGGCGGCAAGGTTGTCGCGCGGGAGACGATTTCGGCGCTGCGTAAGGACGTGACGGCCAAATGTTATGGTGGCGATATTACCCGCAAGAAAAAGCTTCTGGAAAAGCAGAAGAAAGGCAAGAAGCGGATGCGTTCCGTCGGCAATGTCGACATACCGCAGGAAGCATTTCTGGCAGCCCTCAAGATGGGCGATGATTAGGTAGAAAAACCACGCCCGCTGGAGGTGCGTCTTTTGCGAAACAGCAGAAGAAGCACGACACCCGGCAGCAGAAAAACCGCCCATGCGGGCCATAAAAGCACCGTCAGGATAACCGGATCCCATAGGATAGGGGTCAGGTAGCGCTGAACGATGGCCTGCGTCAAATTTAGCCCTTGCGGATTAAGGTTGTACCAGAGCTCTCCCAGTAGAATGGAATGCCAGGCTTCGGTATTCAGATATTTCAGGATATCGTGACCGAGCACCAAAAAGGCGCTGCCGATCAATATCCAGCCTATGATGCGGCCAATGATCACTGTTTCATTCCACGCGATTGTTTCATTCGCGGATCGTACGTTGAAATATGCAAGAGTTCAAAGTTTCTCTCGTATCTTCACTCGATTGTCATCCCGGTGTTATTAATTTGCCGAAGTCGGGTTTGAACCCTTGCATTATCGCCCTTCTCAAGTATATTCCCCGCGCGCCCTTGAGTTCCAAGAGAGGCGCCAATGTGGAGGGGTGGCCGAGTGGCTGAAGGCGCACGCCTGGAAAGTGTGTATACGGGGAACCGTATCGGGGGTTCGAATCCCCCTCCCTCCGCCACGCACCCCTGACAATCTGTCTCCGATCTTACCTGTGCCTGCAACCGCCCGTA
Organism: Sneathiella sp.; assembly: GCA_040880045.1. Taxonomy (GTDB): domain Bacteria; phylum Pseudomonadota; class Alphaproteobacteria; order Sneathiellales; family Sneathiellaceae; genus Sneathiella. The sequence continues at coordinate 174 of JBBDJF010000124.1, read as the reverse complement.
ACAGGGCGCTTATTCGCGGCCAATCCCTCTCTTGCCCTTGTCTCCGGACCGTCAGATAGCGGCTTTGCCGGGGCTAATTGCCGCCCAGTCTCCGGCCGTGTGATGGTGGGGTGAGTTTCGCCCGAACGGGGCGTTAACAGGGAATTTTTTTAAAAAACACGCATTAACAGGGTG
>JBBDJF010000123.1:4971-60912 GCA_040880045.1 Sneathiella sp. | reverse complement strand
AGAAGGCGCGGCAACGGCGCGATGCCTCATTCTCGTGACACCGGACGCCCACAGAACCATGAATACCTATCTCGGTGCCTGTATTGAACTGGGCCCCGAAGATATCGACCCGGAAATGATTGCCGCATCCAAGGTGACCTATATGGAGGGGTATTTGTGGGATCCGGAAAACGGCAAGCAGGCATTTCGAAAAGCGGCGGAGATTTCGCACGGCGCAGGTCAGCGTGTCTCGCTCACACTCTCCGACAGTTTTTGCGTTGACCGCTACCGCACGGAGTTTCGGGACTTTATTTCTGGCGGCGTCGATATCCTGTTCGCCAACGAGGATGAGATAAAATCTCTCTTTGAAACATCGGATTTTGACGCAGCCCTTGATGCCGTGCGCGGACAGGTCGAGATTGCCTGCCTGACCCGCAGCGAAAAGGGTTCGATTATTGTGACGCAATCGGAATTTTATCAGATTCCTGCCGATACGGATGTCGAGTTAGTTGACACGACCGGCGCGGGCGATCTTTACGCGGCCGGATTTCTATATGGCTTTACCAATGGTCATGATCTGGCCACGAGCGGACGCATTGGCGCCATGGCCGCCGCGGAGGTGATCAGCCATTACGGCGCCCGGCCAGCAGTGAACTTGAAGGATCTGTTGAAAAAGAAGCTGGCTATCGCGTAAGACACAGTATCGGAGCAGGGCAAATTTGGTAGACGGCATAAAACAGGGGCTGTACAGGGTGCGATCTACCCTCCGGCCGGATCGCATGAGACTGGCGAGCGGCATTGTCCTGATGCTTTTCCTGACCGGGCATCTTGTCAATCATGCCCTTGGCCTGATCTCGCTTACGGCGATGGAAGCGGGCCGTGATATCTTTCTCGGCGTCTGGCGGAGTACTCCCGGCACGGTTCTGCTCCTCGGCGCAATCACCCTGCATATTATCCTTGTTTTTCACAAGCTGTTGCGGCATCGCGCCTATCGCAGACTTGCGGGACGTGACATCCTTCAGATTACGCTCGGCCTCGCCATCCCGCCGTTCATCGTTCTGCATGTTATCGGCACCCGGATTGCGCATGAAGTTTACGGCATTGAGGATAGCTACACCTATGTGCTGTTCAGTCTCTGGGTCGCGACCCCGATTCAGGCATTGTTGCAGAGCCTGGCGCTGGTCATCGCCTGGCTTCATGGCTGCCTCGGACTGCATTTCTGGTTGCGATTAAAACCCTGGTATGAAAAGGCTTTCCCGCTTTTTTACAGCCTTGCGCTGATTCTACCGGTCGTCTCTTTAAGCGGATTTATAAACGGCGCCAATGAAGTCGAGGTCCTGTTTGCCGATGCGGAGTGGCGCGCCGCCTTTTTTGCCCATCTTAATCTTCCCCCGGATCTGGCAAGCTGGGCTTATGCAACCCGTGATATCGGTTATCTGGTGATATTCGCTGCGCTTGGCCTGCTCATTCTCAGCCGGATATACTGGATACTTGTCTACCGACGGCGGCATGTGAACGTTATTTCCTATCCTGATGAGAGAACCGTTCTTGCTACGCCCGGCCTTACAATCCTGGAATCAAGCCAGTATGGCAATATTCCCCATGCCGCCGTTTGTGGTGGGCGAGGACGTTGTTCCACCTGCCGCGTCCGTATTGTCGAGGGATCGGACCACCTTAACCCCCCGAGTGACAAGGAGGTGGCGGTCTTGCGGCGTGTCGGTGCCCCGTCTGGCACCCGCCTCGCCTGTCAAAGCATTCCGACGGGCGATGTCTCGGTTATCCCGCTCCTCCCGGCGACAGCAACGGTACGTCAGGCCTTCAATCAGCCTGAGTATCTGCAAGGACAGGAACGGGAAATTGCAATCCTGTTTGCAGATTTACGTGCCTTTACCAAGTTCTCGGAGCAAAAACTGCCCTATGACGTGGTATTTGTGATCAACCAGTATTTCCGCCATATGGGTGAAGCAATTGAGGCAAACGGCGGGCATCTCGATAAATTCATCGGGGATGGCGTCATGGCGCTGTTTGGCCTAGAGGATGACAGCAAGGACGCCAGTCGCAAGGCACTGAATGCCGCCCGCGCGATGGCGAAAGAACTCGAAATCATGAACCGGAACCTGGCCTCGGATTTACCGAGCCCGCTTAAAATCGGTATCGGCATCCATCTTGGACAGGTGATTGTGGGGCGGATGGGATATGGCAGCGCCACCTCCATCACCGCGATCGGCGACCCCGTCAATACGGCGAGCCGGCTGGAGGCAATGACAAAAGAATACTCAAGCCAGCTTATCTTTTCCAAGAAAGTTGCGGATCGCGCCGGTGAGGATTTCCCGGGTCTCCGTCAGGAGGAAGTTGATATCAGGGGTCGCTCCGAACCGCTCGGCATCTATATCGTCGAGGACGCCCGGAGCCTGCCGGAACTCACATCGTAACGGGGCTGGAATCGGCGCTTACATACCTTGCGCCATGCCGCCTTCCTTGATCTGCTGGCCGCCCATGATATGGACATGAAAATGCGGAACATGCTGTCCGGCATTTTCCCCGTTGTTGCTGACAACCCGGTATCCACCTTCATGCAGTCCCAGACTTCTGGCAATCTCGCCGACCTTGGCAAAAAAATTCCCAATTTCCTCAACCGAACCGTTCGTTGAAAAATCATCAATATCAACATAAGGCCGCTTCGGAATCACCAGCACATGGACCGGCGTTTGCGGGGCGATATCATTAAAGGCAAGCACGGATTCATCCTCATAAACAGTGGCATTAGGGATCTCTCCCCGCAGGATTTTCGCAAATACATTGTCGTTGTCGTACGCCATTATCTTTCCTCTTCTCCGCTTTTACGCGCCGCTTTCTCCGAGAGGCCGGATTGCCCTTCTCGCTGCAATAACTTGTCATAAATATCGGCGGGATCAATGCCCGCATTCGCCCAGAGTACGGATAGATGATACAGAAGATCGGCGCTTTCTGAAATTATCTCATCGCGCTCCTCAAGAGCCGCGGCAATGGCAAGCTCAACAGCTTCCTCCCCGACTTTCTGGGCGATTTTCGCACTTCCCTTGCTATAAAGTGACGCCGTATAGGAGCTTTTGGGGTCTGCGCCCTTGCGGGCCGCAACCGTTGCGAAGAGTTTGTCCAGTCCCGTCAGCTTTGCATCTGTCATCCTGCCTCCGTTTCCCGGCGAACCGCTATCCCGGCTTGAAACATCGCCTCTTTGGCCTGTTTGATCGTGAATTCGCCAAAATGAAAAATCGATGCCGCAAGCACCGCCGTCGCATGACCGTCGCGAATACCCTCCGCCAGATGATCAAGCGTGCCCACACCGCCCGAGGCAATCACCGGCACAGGAATGGCGTCCGCTACGGCACTTGTAAGGGGTATATTGAAACCGGACCGCGTGCCATCCCGATCCATGGAAGTCAGCAGGATCTCGCCCGCGCCATACTCCGTCATCCGCTTCGCCCATTCCACGGCATCTATGCCTGTTGGTTCGCGGCCACCATGGGTGAAAATCTCGAACTTGTCCGGGCCGGTCTGCTTTGCATCTATGGCGACCACGATACATTGGCTGCCAAACTGCTCCGCCGCTTCGCGTACAAATTCGGGTCGCTTGACGGCAGCACTGTTGATCGAGACCTTGTCCGCCCCCGCAAGCAATAATTTGCGCACATCTTCCACCTGCCGGACACCGCCGCCGACGGTGAGCGGCATAAAGCACTGCTCTGCCGTGCGCCGCACCACGTCATAAATTGTCTCGCGGTTATCCGATGTCGCGGTGATGTCCAGGAAGCAAAGCTCATCCGCGCCCTGTTTATCATAGAGGCGCGCCTGCTCCACGGGATCGCCGGCGTCGACCAGATCAACGAAATTGACCCCCTTGACGACGCGGCCATCCTTTACATCAAGACAGGGAATTATCCGGGCTTTAAGCATTCTCCCTCCGCACGAGATCAATCGCCTTTGCCGGGTCAATCCGTCCGTCATATAGCGCCCGGCCGATGATCACGCCTTCAATCCCGCTCGATTGCACTTCCAGAAGCTTTTCAATGTCCAGGATCGAGGCGACACCGCCCGACGCGATAACCGGAATGCTGATGGCAGCCGCAAGGTCGCGGGTAGCCTCGACATTCACGCCCTGAAGCGCCCCGTCACGGTCGATATCCGTGTAGATAATCGCCTCCACGCCCGCATCTTCGAACTTGCGGGCGAGTTCAAGGCCGGACGTCTCACTCGTCTCCGCCCAGCCTTGCACGGCAACCATGCCCTCGCGGGCGTCAATACCCACGGCGATATGGCCCGGAAATTTCTTGCAGGCTTCCTTCACCAGCGCCGGATCACGAAGCGCAATCGTGCCCAGGATCACCCGGCTCAACCCTTTAGCCAGCCACATTTCGATTGTTGCAAGATCCCGGATACCACCACCAAGCTGAACCGGTACATCCGTCGCGCCAAGGATGCTTTCAACCGCATCCGCATTGACGGGTTTGCCCGCAAAGGCACCATTCAGGTCGACGAGGTGCAGGCGGTTAAACCCGGCTTCCCTGAAGCTGCGCGCCTGATCGGCCGGATCGTTGTTGAATATTGTCGCGGCGTCCATTTCGCCCCGCAGCAGGCGAACACAGTTACCATCCTTCAGGTCAATCGCCGGATAAAGGTTCATCACGATTTCAGCCCCGCAACTTCTTTTTTATAATAGTAACCGTCTACATACCGCTCGCCGTTCCAGGCGTAATTTTTCTTTACCGCCCATTTTTCATAGCCACTTGCCTCAAGCAGGGAAATGGCCGCCGATTGGGTCTCGCGCACATCCACCTCAAGGATTTTAAACCCCTGCTCTTTCGCGCTGTTCTCGATGACCGCCAAGAGACCGATAGCCAAGCCGTAGCCACGCGCATAAGGGGCAATGAAAAAGGTCGCAACCTGGGCGATATGGCCGCCCGCCTCATTGTTCGGGAAAGGTTTCACAAGCTGGCCAGAGCCGACAATTCGGCCTTCAAGGCGGGCACAGTAAAGTTCCCGCACCGGCACCGTCAACACGCCTTTCCAGAAATTCTCCTGAACCGAGCGGCGGGGCGGAGTCAGCCAGCCAAACCCGTTGCCGTCAAGAATGGCCTCTTCCGCCGCCTCGCAGAGATCGCCAAGATCCGCCGCATCGAATTCAGTAATGGCTTCGATCACCGGTTGTTGAATATTCCTGTTATTGTCCGCCATTCAGGGCTTCCATTTTAAAAAATTCCCGATCAACCGGAGCCCTGTCTCCTGACTTTTCTCAGGATGAAACTGGGTTCCGATCATATTGTCCCGGCCAACAATTGCAGTTATTGAACCACCATAATCCACTGTTGCCAGAATATGCGCAGGATCCGCCGCAGCCAATTGATAACTATGGACAAAATAGGCATGCCGCCCGGTTTCTATCCCGTCAAAAAGCAGATGGGATGCTTTAATTTCCAGGTCATTCCAGCCCATATGCGGAATCTTCAGGCCTGGATCATCCGGGCTCAGTTTTACAACATCACCTTCAATCCAGCCAAGCCCTTCTGTGGTGCCATGCTCAAGACCCCGGCTTGCCATCAGCTGCATACCAACACAAATTCCGAGAAAAGGGCGGCCTTTCTCAATAACAGCCTCTGTCAAGGCATCAACCATTCCCTCTATTGCCATCAACCCGTTCTTGCAGGCCCTAAACGCCCCGACACCGGGAAGGACAATGTGATCCGCCGCCGCAACGTCCTCGGGACGGCTGGTGACATTGATCGACATCGCAAGCCCGGCCTCACGGCAGGAACGCTCGAACGCTTTCGCGGCCGACCGGAGATTGCCCGACCCATAATCAATGATCACTGTTTCCATAATCGCTACAACTGCTCCGCCTGTGGGGAAATGTCCGCTGAAATTACAGGCTCCCGCCCAGGACACCCTTGGTGGACGGCACCGCATCGGCGCGACGAGGATCAATTTCGATCGCATCGCGCAACGATCGCGCCAATGCCTTGAAACAGCTCTCAACGATATGGTGGTTGTTCGTCCCGTAGAGATTCTCGACATGAAGCGTGATCCCGGCGGCCTGGGCGAAGGCCTGAAACCATTCCTTGAAGAGTTCCGTGTCCATTTCGCCGAGCTTGTCGCGGCTGAAGTCCACCTTCCAGATCAGATAAGGGCGATTGGATATATCCAGGGCAACCCGGGTTAGTGTTTCATCCATCGGAATAAGGGCCGACGCATACCGCCGGATACCCTTCAAATCGCCAAGTGCCTCGGCAAATGCCTCGCCGATCGCGATGCCGGTGTCTTCGGTGGTGTGGTGAAAATCGATATGCAGATCGCCCTTGGCACTGACTTTCAGATCCATCAGGCTATGGCGCGAAAGTTGTTCCAGCATGTGATCGAGAAAGCCGATACCTGTCTTGACATCGTATATGCCGGTACCGTCCAGATTGATCTCAACCTCGATATCGGTTTCCTTCGTCTTCCGCTTAACCGTTCCTGCACGCATGAAATTTCCTTCCGGCCTGGCACTTTACCGCATTTTATCCAGGCGAGGATATAGCAGGAACAACGCAGAAAACCAAGCCTTAGAGCATGAGTGCCCGCAAAAGGTGACGTTACGGCTTTCCATCCGTTGTCGGCGCGGCTGTCTCTGAGGCTGTTGCCGTCTGATCCTGCGGTTTATCCTGCGTGGGAGCGGCGGCACCGTTACTACCTTTGATCATTCTTTCCGCAAGGTTCAGGGCAAAATCGATACGCTCCGCCAGTTCCGTGTAGTTGTCCCGCTGGGCATCAACATGGATATAGCTCAGAATCTCGAATATTGCCCGAAGGTTGGACGCTTTCTCATCACCCGGGATCGGGGTTGCACTTGCATCAGACATTTATCGCTCCTGTCTTGCCATACCGTTTGCGATAATGACGGGCTGCCTCCGCAATTGTGAACCTGCGGACGGTCAAAAATACATGGATCATCATGGAACAGGGCCGTTTGCACCTTGACCCTTGCGTCAAAATGGTTACATCGTCAAAGCAAGTTCAAACAACGAAGAGCCAAAATGTCCGAAAAAATCGAAAGCTGGCACGGCACAACCATTCTGTCCGTGCGAAAAAATGGAGTCGTCGTCGTCGCCGGGGACGGTCAGGTGTCCCTTGGTCAGACGGTGATCAAGTCCAACGCCCGCAAGGTGCGCCGCATCGGCGCAAGTAACGGCGTAATCGTCGGGTTTGCCGGCGCAACGGCAGACGCCTTCACCCTGTTTGAGCGGCTGGAAGGAAAGCTCGAAAAGCATCCGGGCAACCTGACGCGCGCCTGTGTTGAGCTTGCAAAGGACTGGCGGACGGATAAATACCTGCGCCGTCTGGAGGCCATGATGGCCGTCGCGGATAAGGACGTTTCCCTCATCCTTACGGGAACGGGAGACGTGTTGGAACCGGAGGACGGCATTATCGCAATTGGCTCCGGCGGTAACTACGCCCTGTCCGCCGCACGCGCGCTTATCGATCGCGACGATATGGAGGCTGAGGATATCGCCAGGAAAGCAATGGCCATTGCCGCACAGATCTGCGTCTACACCAATGAAAGCGTTACCATCGAAAGTATCGGCAAGAATGACTAATTTATCGCCACGTGAAATTGTCTACGAACTCGACCGTCATATCATCGGTCAGTCAGACGCCAAGAAATCTGTCGCCATCGCCCTGCGGAATCGCTGGCGCCGTCAGCAGCTGCCTGAAGATCTGCGTGAGGAAGTGCTGCCCAAGAATATCCTGATGATCGGCCCGACCGGTATCGGTAAAACAGAGATTTCCCGCAGGCTTGCCAAGCTTGCCCATGCGCCTTTTCTGAAAGTCGAGGCAACAAAATTCACCGAGGTCGGCTATGTCGGTCGCGATGTGGAACAGATAGTCCGTGACCTGATGGAAATCGCCCTTAATATGGTGCGCGAGGATCAGCGCCAACGAGTGATAGCCAAGGCCGAACTTGCCGCGGAAGAGCGGGTTCTGAATGCATTGGTGGGCCCAAAAGCCTCTCCTGACACACGGCAGAAGTTCCGCAAGATGCTGCGGGAAGGCGAGCTTGACGACAAGGAAATCGAGCTCGAACTGGTTGATACCGGGAATTCAGGCATGCCAACCTTTGATATTCCGGGCATGCCCGGTGCCCAGATGGGTATGCTCAACCTCAACGACATGCTTGGCAAGCTTGGTGGCCCTCGCACAAAGCCCCGCAAGATGCAGGTCAAGGACAGCCATAAGGTGCTGATCAGCGAGGAAAGCGACAAGCTTCTCGATGAAGATGCCGTCGTTCGGGAAGCAATCAAGCTAGTAGAAAATAACGGGATTGTCTTCCTTGATGAAATCGATAAAATCTGCGCGCGGAGCGACCGTCAGGGCGCGGACATAAGCCGCGAAGGCGTCCAGCGTGACTTGCTCCCGCTGATCGAAGGGACGATCGTCAACACCAAATATGGCACGGTGCGTACAGACCATATTCTTTTCATCGCCTCCGGTGCCTTCCATATCGCCAAGCCGTCAGACCTTCTGCCGGAGCTTCAGGGTCGCCTGCCGATCCGGGTCGAGTTAAAGGCGCTGACCAAGGATGATTTCAAACGTATCCTGACCGAGCCGGAAGCCAGCTTGATCAAGCAATATATTGCATTGATGAATACGGAAGAGGTACAGCTCAATTTCAGCGACGATGCGATTGAGGCTATCGCCTCCATATCCGCCGATGTGAATGCCGCAGTCGAGAATATCGGCGCCCGGCGGTTGCATACGGTGCTGGAGCGCGTACTTGAGGATATCAGCTTTCATGCCTCCGACAAGGGCGGCACAGTGGTCAATATCGACGAGGAATATGTTAAGGAACATCTTGGCGAACTGGCGACGAATATGGATCTTTCCAAGTTCATCCTGTAGCCAGAAGGCCTATGCCCCTTTGAAATTCGCAGTGCGTTTTTCCGCCAGCGCCTGCTTGCCTTCGATAAAATCCTCCGACTGCAGGCAGGCAAGCTGGAACTGGCGGGCTTTCGCCATATCAAGCTCCCCGCGCGCGATATCATTGAGGGTTTCCTTCATTCCGCGAAGGCTCAGGGGCGCCAGGGCGCCTATATCCTGAACCAATGCGTCGGTTCGCGCCGCCAGGTCTTCCGATGCGACGAGGTAATCGAGAAACCCGATTGACTTTAATTCCTCCGCTGACATTTTCTCACAGGCCAGAAAAAGCCGCTTCGCCGGCCCGAGACCGAGGCGCGCAACAGCCCGCGCCAGCCCTGCCGGGGGATAGTGAATGCCAATGCGGGCCGGGGGAATAAAGGAGCTCATCGTCGTGATCCCGATCCGAAAATCGCAAGAAAGGGCGAGATCCGCACCGCCGCCGTAGACACCCCCGTTCAGCGCGCAAATCGTCGGAAAGGGAAGTCGTTCGACAACATCCGTCAGCTGTTCCAGAGGATTTTCATCGAAGTTATATCGGCCGAGCTCCCCAAGGTCAGCCCCGGCGCAAAAACTCTTGCCCGTACCGGTCAGAACCATCACCCGCAGCGATTTATCCTCGGCCTTTTCCAAAAGCCCGTCGCGTAACTCTTGCATGGTTTGTGGAGAAAGCTTGTTATGTTGCGCCGGGTTGTCAAGGCGCACTCTAAGAGTGGTATTTTCAACAGTGATATGAAAAGATGCGCCCATAATCGACATTCCTTTTTTTGTTTTGCTTGCGGTCGGCTGACCATAAACGGATAGCGCTGAACACGCCATGTTTAATGGAGCCACCCTTCGTTTCGGGGTTACAATGACATGAATTTGCGCCAACTTCGCATGGGGCTGAATACCGTTCTGGGGTTCAGGAAAGACGGTTTTTTTATCCCCTATCGTTATGCATCCAGCCTGCCCGGCGCAAACGAGCGGGGCTCCTATCCGGCCATTGAACGCCATATGCGCGACTTTGAGGCCGATTTCGAGAAAATAATAACCGATCTCGGCGCTTACGAGCCGGAATTCAACGGTTTCGGACAGGAACCACCCCCGGCGCCGCGCTGGCGGCAGGACTGGTTTCCGCGGCTGGATGCGGCTGTTGCCTATGCCATGGTGCGGGACAGGAAGCCCGCCCGGATCGTGGAGATCGGCTCCGGGCATTCCACGCGATTTATGGCGCGGGCGATCAAGGACGGCACCCTAGAGACAATCTTCACCGCCATCGATCCGGCCCCGCGCGCGCGCATCGAGACACTCCCTATCGAGGTAATCCACGAAACCCTGCATACTGCCGGAGACGCGCCTTTTGAAAAACTCGCCGCCGGTGATTTCCTCTTTATCGATTCCAGCCATATCGCCATGCCGGGAAGCGATGTCGACCGCCTTTTTCTTGAAATCTTGCCGTCACTCCCGTCCGGCGTTTATATTCATATCCATGATATATTCCTGCCCGATGACTACCCCGTATCGTGGGATTGGCGGGGCTATAATGAACAACAGGCTGCGGCGCCGCTGTTTCTTGGCGGCGGATACAGGATTATCTTCTCATCCGCCTATGTCGCGTCCCGTATGAAAGAGGTGCTGGCGCAATCTGTCGTTGGCAGCTTGTCGATACCCGAAGGTGCATTTGAGACCAGCCTCTGGCTCCAGAAGCGCAGCTTCACGCGAAAATGAAGGTTTGTGCTTTTATTTCCTGAAGAATTAGTCGCATATGGTGGGGATGTGGACCGGAATTAAAAGAGTCATTCTCGGTGAGAAATTAGACGGCAGGCTGCCCGCCCGCGTGCAGGAAGCGATTATTCGCCAGCAGAGCCAGTCGGAAATACTGATCGCCTGGGTGCAGGTTTTTATCGTTGTCATCTTTTCCATTCTTTACGCCCTCTCGCCAAAGACCTTTGCCGCCGATGTCATGTTTGCCCCGGTCCCCTATGCGCTGATGGCATATGGTATGTTCACGGTGCTCCGCCTGTTTCTGGCTTATCTCGATAGAATGCCATGGTGGTTCATCAGCCTGTCGGTCATCGCCGACATGGCGCTTCTGATGTTCCTGATCTGGAGCTTTCATATCCAGTATGAACAGCCCCCGTCTTTCTATCTGAAGGCGCCGACGCTGCTGTATGTCTTTATCTTCATCGCGCTCCGCGCCCTCCGGTTCGAGGTAAGTTATGTCCTGCTGGCGGGCGCGTCAGCCGCAGTTGGCTGGCTTGTCCTGCTCGGCTATGCGGTTCATCTTGATGGCGGCATGGCGCAGATTACCCGCGACTATGTCGAATTCACCATGTCCCATAAAATCCTCCTCGGTGCGGAGTTCGACAAGGTGATCAGCATCGTCATGGTGACGCTGATCCTCGCTCTCGTCATTGTCCGGGCACGGCGGCTCCTTATAAATTCGGTCGCGCAAGCAACGGCGGCAGAGGATTTATCGCGCTTCTTCTCACCGGAAATCGCCGCGCAGATCACCCATTCGGAAAGCTGGATAGAGGCCGGTACGGGCGAGGGCCGACAGGCGGCGATCCTGCATTGCGACTTGCAGGGATTCACAAAACTCTCCATGGAGCGGCCCGCGAATGAGGTAATCTCCCTTCTCGCGGAGTATCAATCGCGCATGGTACCGGTGATCCAGAAACACGGCGGCACCATCGACAAGTTTCTGGGCGACGGCATTCTCGCAACCTTCGGCGCAGCGGTTCCAACAGAGTGTTATGCGGCCGATTGCCTTCGGGCGATGGAAGACCTTGATATGGAGGCCTCCCGATGGTCAAGGGAACGGGCGACGGCGGGTCAGGACCCCATGACCGTCCGTTTCGTCTCCGCTGTTGGCGCAATCGTCTTCGGCGCAGTCGGAGACAGCAGCCGACTGGAATACACGGTGATCGGGGAACCGGTCAATCTTGCCGCCAAACTCGACAAACATGCGAAGGACGAAAAGGCGACAGCCGTTACCACGCGTGAGGCGCTGGAACTTGCCAAAGTGCAAGGTTACACGCCGCAAAGGGAACTCGAGCTTCGTGAGAAGCGCAGCGTTGACGGCGTTAAGGGAACCGTCGATCTGGTAATTTTCCTGCCCTGACCCCTGGCTTACTTGTAAGGATCCGCCGCGTCACGCAGGCCATCACCCAGGAAGTTGAACGCCAGAACCACGATAATCACCGGCAGCACCGGATAGATCAGCCAGGGTGTCGTTGCGACCGCATTGATATTGGTCGTCTCGTTGAGGAGAACTCCCCATGACGTAATCGGCGGCCGCAGCCCCAGCCCCAGGAAGGAAAGCGCCGTCTCACCGAGGATCATGCTCGGGATGGCAAGGCTGGCGCTCGCGATCAGATGGCTCGCGAAAGAAGGAAGCAGATGTCGCCCGATAATCCGCTTCGGCTTGGCGCCCATGAGCTGCGCGGCGGTACAGAAATCCTCTTCCCGGAGTGCAAGGAACTTCGATCTCACCGCGCGGGCAAGCCCCGGCCAGTCGAGCAGCCCGAGAATAACCGTCAGGCCGAAGAACACGAGGATCGGAGACCAGGTTACCGGCAGCGCCGCCGAAAGCGCCAGCCAGAGCGGCAGTTGCGGCAGGGATTTCAGAAGCTCGATCGTGCGCTGGATAACGTTATCGATCCAGCCACCATAATATCCGGAAATCCCGCCGAGAACAATGCCAAGGGTGAAACTGATGGCGATGCCGATCAAGCCGATGGAAAGCGAGATTCGCGCGCCGTAAATAATGCGCGAGAGAATATCCCGCCCGAGCCGATCCGTACCCAGCCAGAAAAAGCTCGCGAGCTTTTTGTCATCGGGGCAGACCAGATGGAAGTTCGCCTTGAACAACCCCCAGAATTCGTACTCATCTCCGGCGCAGAAGAAGCGCAGCGGGTAGGGCTTGTTGGTATTGATGTCATATTCGCGCTTCAGGGTTTCAAGGTTGAGCCGCTGTTTATAGCCATAGACAAAGGGACCGACGAATTCGCCTTCATGGAACAGATGGATCGATTGCGGCGGCGCGAAGATATATTTCGTATGCCGCGTTTGCAGATCATAGGGCGCGATAAATTCCGAGATCAGGATCGAGAGATAGAAAAGCAGCAGGACAATGCCGCTGATGACCGCGATGCGATGACGGCGGAATTTCCACCACATCATCTGCCATTGCGAGGCCATGTAGAAGCGTTCCTGTTCGGCCGTGAATTTCTCGACCGAGTAGGGATCGAAGGGTTCGCGCGAATACCAGTGCTCGAGTGGCGGCTCCTTGTTGGATCCGGTCGTGTCCATCATTTTGTCGCCCCTCCGCTTAATCGAATGCGGGGATCAAGGACCGCAAGCAATACGTCCGAGATAAACATGCCGACAACCGTCAGAAGCGCGAGGAACATCAGCAATGACCCCGCCATATACTGATCCTGATTCTGGAGCGCTTCCAGCAGGAGTGGACCGACCGTCGGCAGGCTGAGCACCATACTGACAATCACCGAGCCGGAAATAACATCCGGCAAAAGATTGCCGATATCGGCAATAAAGGGATTAAGCGACATCCGGATCGGATATTTGATCAGCGCCCTCAGCCGCGGCACGCCCTTTGCCCTTGCCGTTGTCACATATTGCTTTTGCAGCTCATCCAGCAGGTTCGCCCGGAGTCGCCGGATCATGGCAGCGGTTCCGCTTGTCCCGATGACAACCACCGGCACCAGCATATGGTTGAATACAGAGGTAGCCTTGTCCCAGCTCCAGGGCTGATTGAGATACTTGTCATCCATCAACCCGCCGATTGAAATACCGAAATAGACGTTGGCATAGTAAAGCAGCACCATGGCGAGCAGGAAGTTGGGTGTCGCCAGCCCAAGATAGCCAATCAGCGTGAACCCGTAATCCCCAATGGAATACTGGCGGGTCGCCGAGTAAACCCCGATGGGGAAAGCCACAACATAGATGAACAGGACCGTCGAGAAGTTGATCAGGAAAGTAAGGCCGAGCCGGTCACCAACGACTTCCTTCACCGGCAGGTCATAGGCAAAAGACTGACCCCAGTTTCCTTGCAGCAGGCCGGAAAAACCATTCGGTCCCGGCCAGAATCCCATCCAAAGGGCATATTGTTCAATCGGCGATTTATCAAGGGCATATTGTTCCCGATAGAAGGCGATTTTTGCCATTGCCGACGCGGATTCACCCTGCGATTTCAACTCTTGCAGATGGTTGGAAAGATAGTCCCCGGGCGGCAGTTGAATGATCACGAATGTCAGAATACTGATCACCAGCAAAGTGGGAATCATGATCAGTACTCTGTGTACGAAATAAGTCAGCATTCAACTTTACCCCGTGAGGTCCCGAATTTTCTTCGGCTCTGCCTCATACCATTTTCGTATTGTTCGCCGAAAAGTCGGGCGCCGTCAACCGGGCCGCTGGAAATTGCCGTGAATGCAAAGATTTCGCTTCTCCACAATGTCATTTTCTTCACGGAAACCCTATTTCCCGAACCAGAACAGGTCAGGATGATATATTCCGAACTGCGCCCCCGGATCCCAGTTGTAAAAGGCTTCCTTCGGGACGTTGTGAAGCGTATTTGCAACAACAACCGGTTGAAGAATGGCGCCCACCACACCGATCGTGAACTGCTGTTCCGCATGGATATCAAGCATTTCACGCCAGATCTGCGCCTTTTCATCATCATCGGTGGAGGCAAGCCATTCCTGGTACAGGTCAAAAAGACGCTGCGCTTCCAGCAGGTCAATTGGCTCTCCGGATTTTCCCTTTGTCTCGAAATACTGCCCCCATTTCGGCCATTGATAGCTCGTCTGGCTGGTTGGGGCGCGGTCCGCCGGGCTCGACTGCGCATTGGGAATTCCGTTTTCAAAGCCGGTCCAGACCGACATCACCGTTTCACCGGAAAAAATGCGGTTGCGGAATACCGCTCGCTGCGCGGGCTTGGTAAATACTTCCACGCCCGCCTTTTCCCAGGATTCATGGATCAATTCCAGAACATCCGACTGCTCGGTCTCCTCGCCTGCGGTTTCAACAATGATCACGAGTGGCTTGCCATTGGGCAGCAGCCGGATACCGTCTTTATTACGTTTCGTCAGTCCGATTTCATCGAGGAGCGCATTGGACTTTTCATAATCCAGCGTCGCCCATTTGTTCCGCAACTCCTCCGTATAAAAGGGGCTTATCTTCTGCACGGCATTATTTCCCTCGACCGCAAGGCCGAAGAACAGGATGTCGTTGATTTCCTCACGGTCAATGGCAAGCGACAATGCCCTGCGGAATCGCACATCGCGCAACAGTTTACGCCACACCGGATCTTCGCTGTTAAGGTTCGGATATAGCGTAAAGTGTGACCCCCGCACTGTCTCCCATAGCCGCACTTTATAATTAGACCTTTCCTCATTCTCCTTCAGGAAAGTTGCATCCTGCAAACGAAGACCGCGGGCCTGCAAATCGACATCACCGGACGCCGCCTTCGCCGGTATCAACCGACCCTCCGATACCGTGAAAATCAACCGGTCAATATAGGGCAGCTGACGCCCCTCCGGATCGACCCGATGAAAATACGGGTTGCGCTCCCCTACGAACCGCGTCGCAGGTGATGCTGTTGTGTTACGCCATGGCTGTAATGTCGGGAGATCCGGGTTATCGAATTTATAAAGATTATCAAGGCGGTTATGCTGTGCTGCCCAGCTTTTGAGCATGATTTTCTGCCTTGGCGTCAGCTTTGATCTGTCGACATGTTTTTCATGATGATTTTTCAGGTAGTGAGCCGGCCTGTAGATCAACAAGGGGGCCGCGCCGGCAAGGTCCGGCAGGAAATTGGGATTCGGCTTCGACCAGGAGTAAATCACCGTCCGGGCGTCAGGAAACTCAACCGCCGGCAATTCTCCGTCAATTAACAATGACGCCGGCGGTCCGGCGGGGGAAAGCTTCGGGTTTTGGGCGATATCTTCCCACCAGTAGCGAAAATCCTCGGACGTAAAGAGGTGACCGTCGGACCATTTATGCCCTTCCCGCAAGGTCATGGTAAAGATCCGCCCTTCCTTCACATCCACCGATTCCAGAATATCCGGCTTGATGTCCAGGTCAGGCGTATAGCCGACGAGCCGCGCATAGCCGTTGACAAACATCAGCTTTACATCCGACGGCCCCCCGACCAATGTCCTCAGGTCGCCGCCATACTCGCCGATGGTCTGTCCTTCCATCGGCGTGACAACCAGCGGGTTTTTTGGCAAGCGTTCTTCCATTGGCGGCAGAGTACCTGCGCTGACTGCCGCTTCCAGAAGCGGGATTTCGGCTCTGGCGATATTGGTCATAACCAGTGACAGCAACGCAACCGACAGACTGTTTATCCCGATTTGGCGCCACGCCATCCTCATAGCCGTAACTCCTTCACATCCGTATTCTCATGCACCCGGACATAATGGCCGTCACCGATATCCATCATGACCGGACTGGTATGAAAATCCACCGTAAACGGGGCGGGCCATAGCTCCGGGTTGGAGGCTTTCTCCTCCACCAGATTGGCGAAATTGAGCCGGTGGCTGGGGTCGGGCTCCGGCACCGCCGCAAGCAGCCGCTTCGTATAGGGGTGGACCGGGTTTTCAAACAGGACTTCTTTCGGCGCGGTTTCGACCAGACGTCCCTTGCACATAACGGCAATGCGATCAGCGATATAATCCACAACGGCAAGGTTGTGGGAAATAAAGAGGTATGTCAGCCCCAGCTCCGCCTGCAAGTCCTTCAATAGATTGAGGATTTGCGCCTGAATGGACACATCGAGAGCGGAAACAGGCTCATCGCAGATCAGCAGGTCCGGCTTGAGGGCCAGCGCCCGCGCAATGCCTATCCTTTGGCGCTGGCCCCCGGAAAAGGAATGCGGATACCGGCGGAGGAAGCGGATATCCAGCCCGACCAGCGTCATCAGCTCGCGGACCGTCTCCATGCGCTCCCTCGGCGTACCGACATTGTGGATAATCAGCGGCTCGGAAATGATCTCATAGACCGTCATCCGCGGATTGAGCGACGAAAAAGGGTCCTGAAAGATAAATTGCACCTTGTTGCGATAATCAAACAGGGCCTCACCGGAAAGCCCCAGTACATCAATGTCGCGTCCGCGGTCGTTATAGGTGACCGTCCCGTCCGTCGCGGTCAGGGCCCGCAGGATCAGTTTGGAGAGAGTTGTCTTGCCGCAACCGCTCTCTCCCACCAGACCAAGGCATTCACCGGGCCGGATAAAGAAGCTGACATTATCGACTGCCAGAACTTCCCCCGCGGGCTTCGCCCCGAAGAGCGAGGATTTGCGTGTCGTGAACTTTTTCGTCAGGTTACGCACGTCCAGAATCGGTTTTTCATCCCCGGTCGCAACCGGTCGCGGATTGGCCTGCTCAAGGAATTTGCTGTCGGCATCGCGCTTGATCTCGCGGATCGGCGTCAGCCGTTCGCCACGCTCCATGTTAAAGCGTGGAATGGCCCGCATCAGCGCCTTCAGATAGGGATGCGTCGGGTTTTTGAAAATATCGTCAAGGGTTCCCTGTTCCATCACCTTCCCATGATACATCACAATGATCTCGTCGGCCATACTGGCGACAACGCCGAGATCATGGGTAATCAGCAAAATCGCCATACCGAGCTGTTTTTGCAGCCGCTGCATCAAGTCGAGAATTTGCGCCTGTATGGTCACGTCCAGCGCGGTCGTCGGTTCATCGGCGATCAACAGCGCCGGTTTGCAGATCATTGCCATGGCAATCATCGCGCGCTGACGCAGGCCGCCGGAAAGCTCGAACGGATAGGTATGAAAGGCCGCATCCGGATCAGGAAACCCGACCAGTCGGAGCATATCGACCGTGGTCTCAATTCCCTCTTGCTTGGTTTTCTTGTGATGCAGGTGCAGGGCCTCGGATATCTGGTCGCCGATGGTATGAAGCGGCGACAGGGATGTCATCGGCTCCTGAAAGATAATGGATATGCGTCCACCGCGGATATTCCGTATTTCCTTGCTGTCGGGTTTCAGCTTCGCGATATCATAAAAAACGCCCGGTTTTTCGGGGTCGAAAAACAGGATTTCTCCGCTGGTAATATGGGCGGGCTTGGGCAGGATCGACATAATTGCCTGACTGATCACGGATTTGCCGGAACCGGATTCACCCACCAATGCAACGGTTTTACCGTCGGGCACGCGAAAACTGACCCCCTCTACTGCCTTGATCGTGCCTTCTGCAACCCTGAACTCAACTCTCAAGTCCCTGACAAGCAACACATTTGTCATCGGCCCGCCGTTCCATGAGCAAATGAATCTTCACGAAGGGGGCGGGTAATACCGAGGGCCCGCAAATTCATTCCCGTATTTGCATCCGGCGCAACACCGTTCCGGGTGGCGGCCTGAAAGGCTTGCCGTACCAGATCTTCAAATCCGCTAATTGTTGAATCGATGCTCAACCTTATGCCTCCCCCCTTCAGCTTCAGGTTCATCCAACCCGCCTCCCGGTCCCGTCGGGTCGAGTAGTAATTCAAGGTGAACCCCTCTAGTTCTTCCCACTCGATACGTCGACTTACGGGTCCGGACATAACAATATCCTTCCCGCTCACCTCGAAGCGGGTGAAATGCCGGAAAATTGTGCGCAGGCCATAAATCACAAAGACGCACAGCAAAAATGCCAGCAAATAAACAATGACAGATATCGGGTTTAACAACAAGAGCGGAACCAGCGTCAGGACAATGCCAAAAAAGCTGCGCAGATAACTGCCGAGCAGGCTTTTAAAGGGATATGTGAAGATCGTTGTCATTCTTCCGCCTCATCTGACCCCCTGAAGAATATGTCTTCCGGCATGTCGTCGACAAGGGCTATCGCCCCTTCAATCGGCAGCCAGCGCACAGCGGGATGATCGGTCAGGAGCGCGAGCAGCTTATACAGCATCGCCCATACTTCCTCATCATGTACCAGATGATGGGTCAACAGCCCGGTCGGTTCCTGCGGGTCCGCCGCGCCGCGCCGCCGCGCTGCCAAATGTCCGCAGATCATGTCCATAAGCGCAGGCGTCGCGACAACACTGCGGTTCCCGCGCCAGTCGACCGGGTCGATATGGGTGTTGATTTCAGCAAGCGCTGGTGATGCCAATGCTGCATTTCTGGCCTTGTAACGCGAGAGCCCGATGTAGCCAAGCCCCGAAAGGCTGGCGACATGGCGTTCATCAATCCGGTTCCAGGGTGGCACCAGAACAGGCACGAACTGGTTTGTGAAAAGTCGCGTGAGAGATTCTTTTCCCGCCGTGAGTTCCTCTGCGATGTCATCCGGATTTCTTATATCCGGAAATTCCGACTTCTTGCTTCCTTCCGCCGCAAAATTCCGGTGCTGATACCCATGCTGGAGGATCGTGCAGTCTTCCACATAATCGAGGAGCGCCGGATCAACCGCCGACGGTATCACAGCAAGCGATATCGGAAGGTCGAAATGCTCCCGCAAGTGCAAAAGCCTTTCGAGGGCCGCTGTCGGCGCAACCAGATCATCATCCCGCCACCAGAAGGTCGCAATGCGCCCCTCTGATTGCCAGAGATCGAGTTCTGCCGTCAGCCTTTCCCAATCGGTCATCGGTTGTGGTTTATCCAGTCGGTCAGCAAGTCTATTGTCTTCGTCCCACCGTTCACGTCAATTTCCGCCCGCGCCGGAGGACCGTTCAAGGCCGTATCAACCTTCGACGCCAGGATGCCCGCTGTCAGCCCCTCTTCATCGGCAATCTGCAGGACGCCTTTCTGCCCCAGCAATCGCGCCCGCAATGTCTGTTCGGTCTCAAGCCCGCCGGCATAGGGAACAATGACAGCCCGGCATTTGGCATGGAGCACTTCCATCACCGTGTTATAGCCGCCTTGGCTGATAGATAGCGCACAGTTCATCAAAAGCGTTGTAAAATCGGACCGCGCCCGTTCGACAATGACGCCGTCGGGGGCAAGTGCAGACAGCTCCTCAAATGTCTCGGTTTCCACCGTTGCGCCCACCATCACCCGCCAGACCATATCCCGCGCCGTGGAAAGGGCACGGGCCTGCATGGCGGTTTTCAGAAGGTTGGTTCCGACGGCACCGCCGCCGCTGGAGACAATTACCTCATCCGCGCCCGGCGCATTTTCTCCGCCCTTCACCCCCGTATGATCGACAACATAGCCCGTGTAGAAAATCCGGTCACTGATCCGTGCCGTCAGGGGAAAGGTTTTATCGAGAGATATCAACTGCGGATCGCCATGGACCATCACATAGTCAAAATACGTCTCCACCAGCTCCAGCATTTCCTCATTCCGTCCGGGCTTGCTCTGTGCCACCAGAATGTCACGGACCGAGGAGATAATGAGCGGGCGGGGCGTGTCGGCGCGCGCCGCGTCCAGAAGCGGCAGAAGCTCAAAACGCATCTGCCGCCGTCCGAAGGGGAAAAGCTCGGTTATCAGGACATCCGGCTTGATCCCGGCATAAATATCAAGGAGGCGCTGGGCCCGCTTTTCGCGCCAGTCATCGTCGATCTGCTGCCCGTCCTCATCAACCAGCACCTTGAAATAAAGGTCGGTCGCCCGCGTCGCCGGAAGCTGGATCAGTCGCGCCCCGCCAAGGTCCACATCAATCTCGTGACCGCCGGAAACCACCGTAACATCAAAACCGCTCCGCATCATGTTGCGCGCAAGGGTCGCCGTTCTTTTCAGATGCCCGATCCCGAGCAAATGCTGAACATAGAACAGGATTTTTTTAGGATGACTGATGTCTGTCATGCGTCTTCCATGCTGATATTGATACGGAGCGGGCGGAGATCACCTTTCGCACTCACTTCAAAAAGATGCCCCGTCGCCCAATCGAAACTGACCGGTGCCTTGTCGACCATATCCCATTTATAGGCCAGGGACTTAAGCGCCCGGATCACCCCCTTATGGGTAACGGCGACAGTATCGGTCGCAAGACTTTCAAGCCAGGGTCCAAGCCGTTCCACCACATCTGCCGGACTTTCACCGCCCGGCGGCGTCATGTAAAGGCCGCGCGCCTCGTTATACTTGAATTCCGCGCCATATTTTTCGCGAAGGTCGGCCAATGTCTCCCCCTCCCAGTCGCCCCAGCTCATTTCTATAAGCGCAGGCTCCAGTTTCAGCCGGGTTGCGCCGAGCAGCTCGGCCGTCTCCCGTGTTCTCTTGAGCGGGCTTGAAACCCAGTCGAAGCCTGAAAATTCTTCCGGGATCCGACGCCCTTTCAGCTCATCGCGGCCAGGCTGGCTTAATCCAATATCCGTTCGGCCCTGAATTTTCTTCTGAAGGTTCCAGTCCGTCTTGCCATGGCGGATCACCATCAACTTCACCATCAGATCGACCCTTCAATGGTATTTTTCAGAATTTCCGCCGCAGCGGACAAAGTTCTATCTCTTTCGACAAATTCGCGTGCCTTTTGCCCCATGGCAAGCCGCAATTGGTCATTGCGGAGCAATTCCTCAACCGCGCGGGCGAAGGCGTCGGTATCGCCCGGCGGTGTCAGAATTCCTGTTTCGCCATCCCTGACAACATCGGGCACCCCCCGTATATTTCCGGCGACAACGGGAAGGCCGCAGCCTTCCGCCTCCAGGAATGCCATGCCGTACGCCTCCCCATGGGCGGGCCAGACGTAAATATCGGCAAACTCGTACCAGGCCGGCAATTCTTCCGGCGTCATGGCGCCAAGATAGACGGCCCGTTCGCCAATCGGGGCAAGCGCGGCTTCCACATCCTGTCGCCTTTCCCCGTCACCAATGACCAGAAGCTGCCAACCCGACCCCGTGACCTTCGATAGCGCCTGCCCAAGCTGTTGATAGGACACCATCTTGTCGCCGCCCCGCATCATCGCCACCGCGAGGAGGGATTTAACATTTTCTCGCCCGCTTGCCTTTGCAAGCGTCGCGCTGATATCGACGGACACGGCCTTTTGCCGAAACCTGTCGATATCAAGAAACGGCGGCAACGGAATGAGCTTGTTCCGTGATGAAATCAGCGGTTTCAGGCAGGCTCCGTCGAGCGCGGTCATATGAAACACCGCACGGGCAGCACCAATGGCGACCGCCGCCGCCGCATATCCTTCCGCCCAGGGACCCGATGCACGTTTCGGTGCGTGGCTTGCCTCTGCTACGAAATAGGGAATATCAAGTGCCCGGCATACCTCCGGGCCAAGCCAGTCCGGTGCCTTGTGATAAAGGTGATAGGTAAACCAGCCATTTGGCGCCGTTTCCGGAGCCCCCTGCCATTTCGCGATCAGGCGCTCCGCCTCCGCTTCCCCCTGCATCTTTACCGATTGTTGAAACGCGAAATCCCCGCGGCCATCAAAGCTGCGCAACTCCGACGCAAGTTCCATGTTGAATCCAGCCTCCTCCAGCGCCGTCCAAAGCAATCGCCCCATCCGCCGATCCCCGGAGGGAACCGGATGGTCCGGCGACTTCATCGGCGCATAAAAGGCCAGCTTCATGTCCCGGTCCCACTCCTGGAATCAATGGAGGGGGCCTGCAATTTTCCGTAAAGTTTCCCGATCCAGGCATTCGCGTCGAACAGTGCTCGCAGCCGTTTGTTGCCGCTTTCCGCAAGTTGCTCGCGAAGGGATGGATCGGCGCAGAGCCGAACCAGCGCCGCTGTCATTGCCGCCGGGTTCCGCTCCGGCACAAGCAGGCCGGTCTCCCCGTCAATCACCAGTTCAGGGATGGCGGAGACATTCGTCGCGACGACGCATAGTTTCTGGCTTTGCGCTTCCATCAGGACATTCGGCAGGCCATCGCGGTCGCCATCATCGGCAATGCGGCTTGCCAGCACAAAGATGTCCGCCGACTGTAACGCGGCAAGCACCTCACGTTGCGGCAAGGCACCGCGCCAGTCCATGCGTTCTGCAATGCCGAGTTCATCGGCAAGCGTCTTTAGATCCCCCAGCATCGGCCCGCCGCCGATATGTATGAAGCGCCAATTGAGGTCCTCGGGAAGGGCGGCCAGCGCCTTTAACAGATCGTCATAGCCTTTTTTGACAACCGCACGGCCAACAGAAAGAATCTCGACCGGCGCGTTCGGCTTCGTTCCATCCCGGTCATACGACCGACCGGTAAATTCCGGGAACCGGGTGAGATCGAGGCCGTGATACATCAGTTCCACCTTGGTTTCATCTCCCGCCAGGTGCCCGAGGTAATCGGCGTTGACCGAGGTGCAGGTCACAAGCCAGTCAAGGTCCGCCAGTTTCTCGCGCAGTTCCCATTCGGGTGTCGTCCAGATATCCTTGGCATGGGCGGAGCAACTCCACCCAAATCCGGCCATCAGGCTGGCATAGCGGGCGACAGATGCCGGGGTATGCAGGAAATGGGCATAAATCGTCGTCGCGCCCTCAGGCATTTCCGCCGCAAGCACGAGTGCCTGGCCAAAGCGGCGGATACGGTTCGGCGTAAAATCACGGCGAAGATCCTGCCACCAGACAGCCCGGGCCTTTCGATACCCGGGACGATGCCGTACCTGCCACCATGATTTCAAAACCCGTAACGGTTCCTGATACAGATACTCCGGCAGGTAATTAACGGGTG
Source organism: Sneathiella sp. (assembly GCA_040880045.1). Lineage (GTDB taxonomy): Bacteria > Pseudomonadota > Alphaproteobacteria > Sneathiellales > Sneathiellaceae > Sneathiella. The sequence continues at coordinate 37,464 of JBBDJF010000123.1, read as the reverse complement.
CGGTAATTTCCTGATGCACCGGATGGGTTGACGTGTCCGTCGGATGGCGCAGCGACACCAGCGCAAGCTTTAACCCCCGCCGTTCGAGGGCCAGCAATTCCTGGGCAATAAAGGTTTCCGACAGACGCGGATAGCCTTTAAGCACCACGACAACAGGAGGGGATTCTTTTGGCGAAATTGACATGGCGCTCCGGCTTGGAATTGGCACAAGGTCCTTGTTAAGGGCAGAAACAGTAAATATCAACTATCAATGGCAGGCAGTTAAACATTCCGGCAGCAGGTTCAGAAATTTCCTCCTTGCGGCGGGGGATAAAACTGTGAAAAACTAGCGTCGCGCTGGACCCGCGCTTAATGCGGGATCGATGGGAAGTGAGCAGGTCGCGTTCAATGGAACACAATATTTACAAGTATATTCTGCGGTACAGTAAAAAGCAGCAGATTATACTGACACTTTTGTCGATCCTCTCCTTTCCCTTTCTTTATTTCTATCTCGAACTGCCAAAACTGATCATCAACGAAGCCATTCAGGCAAACGATATCTCTTTCCCGGTTGAGTATTTCGACATAGAGTTTGACCAGACGGCCTATCTCTATCTGATGGTCGGGCTTTTCCTGCTGATGGTCATCGTCAACCAGACGTTCAAATATATCATCAATGTCTATCAGGGAATCTCGGGAGAGCGGATGCTGCGCCGCCTGCGCTATGAGCTATACTGCCGTATCCTCCGCTTTCCCATGCCGATATTCAAGAAGAAGAGCCCCGGTGAAATCATTCCCATGATAACATCCGAGGTGGAGCCACTTGGCGGGTTTATCGGTGAAGCCTTCGCCGTACCGATTTTCCAGGGCGGGTATCTTCTTGTCATCATCAGCTTTCTGGTTGTTCAGGACTGGATGATGGCCGTTGCGGCAATCGCCCTTTACCCGCTGCAGGCCTATTTCATTCCAAAGCTGCAAAAGAAGGTTAACCAACTGGGGAAAACGCGGGTACGGCTGGTCCGTGTGCTTTCAGACCAGCTTGGCGAGGCGGTCAGCGGGGTCGAGGAAGTGCATGCCCATGATGGTTCCGGCTTTATGCGGGCGATTTTCTCCAACCAGCTCGACAAGATTTACACCGTTCGTTATCGCATCTATCTGCTCAAATTCATTATCAAGTTCCTGAACAACTTTATCCAGCAGTTGGGCCCGTTCTTCTTCTATGCGATCGGCGGCACCATGGTCATCAACGGCACCTTGGAGGTTGGTACGCTTGTCGCGGCAATCGGGGCACATAAGGAAATGGCAGCCCCGTGGAAAGAACTGCTCGCCTATTACCAGCGGCGAGAGGATGCGCGCATCAAGTATGAACAGGTCGTCGAACAGTTCGAACCCGCCGGAATGCGCGATGAGGACAATCAGTTGGTTGAACCTGAAGAAATTCCCAACCTGACCGGCGAGCTGGTCGCCAGCAATCTTGAGCTTTCCGACGATACCGGTTCAAGAATTATCGAGGGGCTCACCACCCGTTTCAAGCTGGATGAACGGGTGGCGATTATCGGCCCGGCAGGCTCCGGCCGCGAGGCGCTCACCCATATATTCGCGCGGCTTATTGACCCGGATCGCGGACGGCTGATGGCGGGTGATGTCAATCTGGTTACGGCGCCGGAAGCCGTCGTCGGCCGCAGGATTTCATACGTCGGGCAGCATGGATATGTGTTCAACTCGACATTGGGCGAAAATCTGTTCTATGGCCTCAAGCATCGTCCTTTACATGAGAAAACCTATAGCGGCGATGAGGAAAACATACGCAAGTCCTATATCACGAATGCGGACCTGACCGGAAACTCAAGCGATGATATTGACGCGGACTGGCATGATTACGCCCTTGCCGGTGTAGACGATAGCGAGGGACTGAATGCCCGGGCGCTCGAGGTTCTTGATATGGTGGATTTGAGCGATGACGTCTACCGTCTGGGCCTCAGAAGCACGATTGATCCGGAAGCCGCACCGAAAACGGCGGAATTGGTTCTTTCTGCCCGCCACCGGTTTTTCGAGAAGATCGAGGCCGATACCAGTCTCAAGAACATGATTGAAGCCTTCGAGCGGGACCGCTTCAATACCAACGCGTCGGTTGCGGAAAATCTTCTGTTCGGCACACCGGTCGGAGATGACTTTGACCTCAACCGGATGGCAGAAAGCCCGTATGTGCTTAAAATCATTGAAGAAGCTGGTTTGACGGAAACCTTCCTCAAGATGGGCTATCAGGTCGCCACATTGATGATCGAACTGTTCGCCGACCTGCCACCGGACCATGAGTTTTTCCAGCTGTATGGCTTTATCTCTTCCGACGATCTGCCGGAATATCAATTGATGACCAGCCGTATCAGCGCCGATCAGCTTGATACCCTCCGGGAGGAGGACCGTCTTCGCTTCATGTCACTCCCCTTCAAGGTCATCGCATCCCGCCATCGGCTTGGTGTCCTGACCGACGAGATCCAGGAAAAGATAGTTGAGGCCCGGCATAGATTTGCGGATGAATTGCCAACACATCTGAAGAACAGCGTCGCTTTCTTTGATGCCGATGCCTATAATCCGGCAACGAATTTGCAGGACAACATCCTGTTTGGCAAAATCGCCTTTGGCTTTGCCCAGGCTGCCGAGAAAATCGGCGCCGCCCTTGCGGAAGTCGTTGAGGAGATGTCGCTCAGGAGTACGATCATCGCCGTCGGCCTGAATTTCACCGTCGGGACTGCAGGCGCGCGCCTGAACGCAACACAGCGCCAGAAACTCTGTATCGCGCGCGCGATCATCAAGAAGCCCGATGTGCTTATACTGAACCAGGCAACATCCGGCTTTGATCTGTCGACCCAGGCGCGACTGATGAAAAACATCCTTGAAGAGTTCAAGGGACGAAGCCTGATCTGGTCGCTTGATCATGCGGAGAAAACCACCGAGTTTGATCATGTCCTGATTATGCGCGGAGGAAGAATTGCGGACCAGGGGGCGCCGGACAAGCTGAAAGAGGGAAGCGCCCTGTATAAAGAAATGCTGTCGGCGTCCTAGAAACAGAAGGAGACAATCGGTGAGCCTGAAAGAAGAAGTTGAAATCCTCCGGCAAATACCCTTGTTCGCGAAGATTGAGCCATCCAAGATCAAGCTGCTGGCCTTCACTTCCGAACGACTGACATTCCAGCCGGATGACATTATCTGCAAGCAGGGCGACATTGGTGATGCCGCATATTTCATCATGGCCGGCGAAGCAGACGTCATCGTCGATACCCCCTCCGGCCCCCTGACCGTGGCCAGCCTCGGCAAGAATGACGTGGTGGGTGAAATTGCCATCCTGATCAATGTGCCAAGAACCGCCACAATCACGGCAAAGACCGAGCTGACGGCATTGAAAATCACCAAGGATGTCTTTTTTCGCATGGTTACGGAATTTCCGGAAATGGCGGTGGAGATGATGCGCGTCCTCGCCGAGCGGCTGGTTCGCACCACGGACGATCTGCAGAAAGCCAAGGAAACCATCAGAAATGGTCACTGACAGGCAATGCCTTGTGCCTGACGTGCTGTTGTATAGCCTGCGGATCAGGCGAATATTGGAAAGCGTTTCATGACCGGCTGGATTTCCGCCCTGTCCGTTTACCGCGACAAGCGTATCCTGAGCATCACCCTGCTCGGCTTCTCCTCCGGTGTTCCTTTGCTTCTGACGGCCAGTATATTGCAGGCCTGGCTCACCCAGGAGCAGGTTGATCTCACTTCCATCGGGTTGTTTACGCTGGTCGGGTTGCCCTATACGCTCAAATTCCTCTGGGCACCGCTGATCGACAATATCCGTATTCCCTTTCTGACAACACTGTTTGGCAGACGAAGAAGCTGGCTTCTCCTGCTGCAGGCATGCCTGATTGCGGCAACGCTCGTCCTCGCCTTCAGCGACCCGAAAGGCAATCTTTTCCATGTCGCCGTCGCCGCGCTGGTCGTGGCCTTTGCCTCAGCGTCCTATGATATCATTGTCGATGCCTTCCGGATCGAGATTTGTGACGAGAAGAATATGGCGGCTGGCGCGGCGACCTATGTTTACGGGTATCGCATTGCCATGTGGCTGACCGGCTTCTCCAGCTTCGTCATCGCCGATTTTTTTGGCTGGACGATCAGCTATATGGTCATGGCGACCTATATCCTGATCGGCACCGTCACGGTCCTGCTGACCAGAGAACCCGTAGTTAACAATGACCTGCTGGAGGCAAAAGAACCGACGCAGGAAAATGCCTATCTTGACTGGCTGAAAACCTCCGTCATCGACCCCTTTCTCAATTTTATGCAGAAGCCGGACTGGTTGATCATCCTGCTGTTTACGGTTCTGTATAAATTTGGGGACAGCCTTGCGGGCGCCATGTCAAACCCGTTCTATCTGCAAACCGGATTTACCCTTACGGAAATTGCCGAGATTGTGAAAACCCTTGGCACCGTCGCCATATTTGGCGGTTTGTTTCTGGGCGGCTGGCTGCTTGCGGCCACGACAATGTATCGCGCCCTTTGGATAAGCGGGATTTTGCAGATGGTGTCTAACCTGATGTTCGCCGCACTCGCCGCCATCGGGCCCGACCTCTCTTTCCTTGCCCTCACCATCGGGCTGGAGAATGTGGCGAGCGGGATGGGCACCGCCGTCTTCGTCGCCTATCTTTCCAGCCTTTGCAATGTCGCCTATACGGCGACGCAATATGCGCTGCTCACCTCCCTGATGGCAGTGGCGCGGACGGTGCTGGTCTCCCCTGCCGGTTGGCTGGTGGAACAGGTCGGCTGGATCGAGTTTTTCCTGATCACCACGGCGGCGGCCCTTCCCGGGTTGGGATTGCTCTGGTATCTGTCATATCGTCAGCCGATCGAACAACAAGAAGGGGCAAGTTGAGCCCCCGGGGAGTGACAAAATGAATATAGCAAGGCTGCTGGCCAGAACCGCGGAAACATATCCTGATTTACCGGCGCTTGCCCATGGCACGGAAATTGTCGCCACTTACCGCGAATATGCGGAGCAGGTGGAAGGGTTAGCGGGCGCCCTTCGGGGCAAGCTCGGCCTCGCCGCCGGTGATCGCGTTGCCCTGATCATGAAGAACCATCCGGAATACTGGATCGCCCTCTTCGCGGTCTGGCGCGCCGGGCTGGTGGCCGTGCCGGTCAATGCCAAGCTGCACATCAATGAATTCCGCTATATCCTGGAAAATTCCGATAGCCGTCTTGCCTTCGCAACCGCAGAGCTCGCCAATGAACTCGCGCCTCTCACCCGGGAACTTGCCGGGTTGGAAACCGTAATATCCATTCAGGAAAAGGACTATCACTCCCTCAAGAAGGAGGCTCCGCTCGCGCTGCAGGACGCCGCGCCGGACGACCTTGCCTGGCTCTTCTATACCTCCGGCACGACGGGCAAGCCCAAGGGCGCCATGCTCAGTCATCGTAATCTGCTGACCTCCATCCTCAGCTATTTTGCCGATGTCACGACAAACGATCCGGGCGATGCCGTCATTCATGCAGCACCGCAAACCCATGGCTCGGGCCTGTATGGCCTGCCGCTGATTGCCAAGGGCGGAATACAGGTGACGCCGGAAAGCGGCGGCTTCGATCCCGCCGAAACGCTTGATCTGATCGCCCATTACCCGAATTCCTGCTTCTTCTTCGCCCCGACGATGGTCCATCGGCTGATTTCCAGCCCGGCGCTCGAACATGCGGATACTCGTAATCTGAAAGTCATCGTCTATGGCGGTGGCCCCATGTATGAAGCGGATATCCGCCGCGCCATTGACGCGCTTGGGCCCCGCTTTGTCCAGATATACGGGCAAGGGGAATCGCCGATGACCATTACCGGACTGTCGATGGCCCAGATCAGGGATGAAAACCATCCGAGGCGCAGCGAGATTCTGGCCTCTGTCGGCACCGAGCGCACCGATGTCGAGGTAAAAGTGGTCGACGCCGACGACAATCCGCTTCCCGTCGGTGAGATCGGCGAAGTGGTAGTGCGCGGCGACGTAGTCATGCAGGGCTACTGGAAAAACCCGGAGGCAACGAAGGAAGCCTTGCGCGGCGGCTGGCTGCATACAGGCGATATGGGCTGTTTTGACGAAGAAGGATTCCTGACCCTTAAAGACCGGTCCAAGGACATGATCATCTCCGGCGGCACCAATATCTATCCACGGGAGATCGAGGAAGCCCTGCTCACCCATCCGGACGTTGATGAAATATCCATCGTTGGCCGCCCGCATGCCGACTGGGGAGAAGAGGTTGTCGCCTTCGTTGTTGCGCGCAGGAATGGCGCCGTGACGCCAGAGGAGCTGGATCGCCACTGCATAGATCATATCGCCCGCTTCAAGCGGCCCAAGGAATATTTCTTTGTTGAGGAATTACCGAAGAACAATTACGGCAAGGTATTGAAGACGGAGCTGCGGAACCGCCTTAACCGATAACCGCCTGTTGTCACGGCTGCGCGGAGATCAATTTCTTGAGGGCGTTTGCCGCGCCCGAAATATTCTCCACGCCCCAGAATCCGTCATTATACATCAAGAATGGTGACGAGCCGGACCACGCAGCAATACCCCCGCTCGCACCGGGAACCCATTTTTCCTTGTCATCCTGATAGGGATTGGGCGCTTTCGCCTTGCTGAGCCGCAACCGGATATCCCCGCGATCCCCGGCAAACCGCTTGAGGTGGAAATCTGTGATATCGGCCGGAAAAAACGCCGTTTCATGGACCCGGAACAAACCTTTACGCAGGATAATGACGCGCTGATCTGTTACGAAATAGGCCGTATGATAGGCCCGCCAACCATATCGAGCAGGACTTGACAAGAGCCAGAGGGACCCCAGCACCAGCAGAATCTCCGGCAAGCGCACATCGCTTATTCCGTCAGAGGAGAGCCATAACATGATCAGGAAGGCCGTAAGAAGGGCCCCGATAATACAAAACCAGAGGTTAAACAAAAGAGAGCGCATGATATCCGGACGCCCCGTCCATAATATTGTCTCTTCCGGCCACAGAACCGTTTTTTCAAACCAGGTTTCGGCGGGAGAGCGGCTCGGCTCGGCTGGCGTCATTTCAATCCCTCATGATTTGCTGTATATATTAACGGTAAAGGGCGCGCGTAAACAACTCCGAGGCATAAAAATGAACAATAAACCAGTACGTCAGGTAACCGACGCGGAAATCAGGACTTTTCAGGAAGACGGCGTTGTCTGCCTTCGCGGCTTTTTTGGCAGCAACTGGGTGGAACGGCTGCGCGACCTGATCGACGAGGATATCGCCGCTCCGTCCGGCATGGTCAAGAGCATTGACGCAGAAGGAGCAACTGGTTTTTTCTTCGGCGACACCTTTGTCTGCCATCATCTTGAAGGCTTCAAGGACGCGGTTTTCAACTCACCGGCCCCGGAAATTGCCGCCTCAGTTCTTAAGGCGGACAAGGTCAACTTGTTGTTCGACCAGATTCTGGTGAAGGAGCCGGATACCTCGACACCGACTCCCTGGCATCAGGACTATACCTATTGGCCCGTCGCAGGGGATCAGGTCGCAACCCTCTGGCTTGCGCTTGATCCGGTAACCTTTGAGAGTGGTGCGGTCGAGTATCTGCGCGGCTCTCACCGCTGGGGACAGAAGTACCTCGCCATCAGCTTCGACCCTGACCAGAAGTATGAGGAAGACCTGCCCGAGGTTCCTGATGTGGAAGGCAATCGCGATGAGTATGATATCGTTTCTTTCGAGCTGGAACCCGGCGATTGTACCCTGCATCATGGCCTGACCCTTCACGGGGCGCAGCCAAACCGCCTCGCCAATGTGCGGCGCCGTGCCTATATCCAGCGCTGGACCGGCCATGACGTTACCTATAACCCGCGGCCGAACCTGCAGAAAATGCTGCGCGATCCGATGATCCCGCCGGGAGCGCCACTTGACAGCGACCTGTTTCCCGTCGTCTGGCAACGCTAGTCCGCCTTTTTCCGCTATTACACCTTGCCGGATGGTTGTGGCTATGACGTCTGATGCTCCGCCCGCCACAGCCCGACCTGCTCTGCCGAACCCGGGATATCCTGCATCGGCTGTTCCTTGAAGCCGTTCTTCAATTCACCGTCCGTATCCGTCTCCCGTACTTTCGCCATCAGCTTTTCCGAGGCGATGACACCGGCCCCCTTGGCGGCAACGGCCTTTTCAAGGCGGCTTGCCAACCCAATGGCATGGCCGGAGACGCTTACTTCCGTCTCGTCACTCTCTCCCTTTGCATGGATACGAACCGGTCCATAATTCGCGCAAATGCAGAAATCTGCGGATTTTTCCGCGGGAAAGCCCTGACGCGCGCCCCATTCTGAAAGCGCCGCAGAAAGCTCCCGCGCGGAGCGAAGGCAGTTCTCCGCATCTTTCGGGCTTCCTTCGGGTAACCCAAAGAGCGCCATTACATTCTCGTCACCAAACTGTTCAAGAAACCCCTTATGCCTGACGACGGTTTTTTCAATCAATTGATAGATCGCATGGATAAACTCTGATGCCCGCATCGGGCCGAGCCCGCGCGCCATCTTCCGAAATCCACTCATATTGATATACAACACGGCAACATCGAATTCCCCGTTCTGGCGAGCCCCGCCGCCGGTCAGCTCTTTCGACGTTCCATCAAAGGAGGTTTTCTCCCGTCGCGCGGAAGGCTCCATTACCGGGATCAGGGACGCCGGCTTCTTGCTTTTTTGTGCTACAGCTGGCGGTACCTGTTCATTCTTCTCCATCGGTGCCGACGCTTTCGCGGCATCGGAGGGTGGAACAGGAAGCAGACTGGGACCCGAGGTCTTGGGCTTGTATGCGGACACCCTTTTTTCCGGAGTTGCACGGTCGGGAGCCCTGGCTTGTTCCGGAACAGTCGGGCTCTGCAGCTCTTTCTCCTCCGGCGTTTTTTCTTCCGTCTCTTTTCTAGGGATTACCGTCAGGGTTTCAAGCTGCGGCGTTGCCGCACCCTTTTCCTCCATCGGCGTGAGGGTCAAGACCTCCTCTTCGGGGGACGGCTCGTCCGGACTTTCCGCCTCGGCATTCTCCGGTTTGACCTCGGCCTTTTTCCTGGCCCTGGCGATCCTCTCGAAAGTCCATGGGGCGTCAAACTGCGTTTCTTCCGCGAGAAGAGCCGCCTCCAGCGCGATCCGCCGCCGCTGCGAAACACGCTTCGTCACCACCAGGACAACCGTGCACAGGATCATCGCCATCAATGGAAAGGTGAGGCCCATCCAGAGATTAAACAGCAAAAATGCCTGCATATTGCCCGCGAGAATCACTGCCGTCGCCAGTCCTCCCAGCGTCCAGACCATCCAGTTCTTTTTTGCCACCGCGACCAGAGCAAAAAACAGACCGATCAAAGCCAGCAGCAATATATCAAGGACGATGATTTGCTGCGACCGGATCAACGGGTTCATCCGGACGATATTATCAATAACATTGGCCAGAAACTCTACTTCAGACATCGCCGAATCATACGGTGTGACAAAGGCGCCCGCCGCCGTCGACGCCGCAAGTCCGACAAGCACCAGTTTATTCTCGAAACTGTTCGAAGGCAGCTTCCCATCGATAAGGTCCGTGAAGTTGGACTGCGTGTAAGTTCCGCCCGGACCATGGTAATTGACGGCGAGACGCATAAGGTTGTCCGTCGGCAGGTAAAGGCTGCCGATGCTCAACCCCGCCCCGAAATTAACCTCGATATCCGCCGTATTCATATCCACCGACTGGCGGAAAGCTTCCATCGCGAGGGACGGGAAATAGGCCCCGCCGTAACCAATCACCGGATAGGCGAACTGTCGGCTCCGTGTATGTTGACGCGTATACGTTACATGACCCGGCAGCCCTGCCGCCAGCACTCCGGCATTCGGTGCGATATAGCCGCCCGCTTCCGGGGGCCGCTTGACGGAGGCGGTGTCACGCGTGCGAAAAACGCTATAGGCCGTGCGCTGGATAGCAGCAGGAAGGGCTACCCGCCCACCTGCAGAGGGGGACATGCTGAAAACATAGGGAACGATAACGTTCTTGGCCTTGCCCAACACCTGAGCCAGTTCCGCCGTCACTGTCGAACCCGCGTCCGTCGCGTTCGGTGCGCTCATCTTCACCAGTCGGGGATCAAGCACGATAGCCCTCGCGTTCTGCGCGGAGAGCGCCTTAATTCCCCGGATCAGAGCCGCCGTCGAAATTGCCGCGCCCTCACCGGAGGTCGTCTCGCTGTCGTCTACGAGCACCAGTTCAATGTTCGAATCCGCCAGGATCGGTCCGCGCAGAATAAACCGCCAATCCAGCAGTTGGCCCTCAATCAACTGAATGAATGGCTTGTCCCGCAAATTCACGAACGCCACAATCAGCGCTGCGCAAACGCCGAGAACGATCATTGCCTGACTCATTCGGGTTATGGGGGAAGGGAGGCTTTTCGTCATTCTATGTTACACAAGCCCGTTGTCGGTCTGTTCATTTTCTTCAGAAAATATCCGGCTATTTGAAGGCCGTAGCCTACCAGTATCGAATAAATTTGCTACTGATTTTTTTATTCCGGGTGTTGGCGAAGCACTATGGAGGCATTCAGAACAAGCGCCCTTTACCTTGATCAATAAATTTGAAATACTGGGGCGTCGGTAAAGAACAAATAACAATAATCGGCCAGTCCCCATCGGGAGAAAGAGGGAACCATGTCAGCCCAAAACTATGTCCGGCTCAGGCAGATTTGTCTGGCGGCGTCGGATATCACCCACACGGAACGTGTTTTTTCGGATATCCTCGGCCTTGAAGTCTGTCACCGATCGCGCTTGCCGGACTTTGGCCTTGAAAATATCATGTATGCGATAAATGGCTGCTTTCTGGAGATCGTCGCCCCGATCAAGCCGGAAACCGCGGTGGATCGGTTTCTTGCCCGCAACAATGGCCGGGGCGGCTATATGGCGATTTTTGACTGCGCGGATGTGGATCATCACAAGTCCCTCGCGGCGGCGGCAGGCGTTGCGCCCGTTTTCGAAAGACGGAACGAGAAAGCCGACCTTTTACAGCTCAACCCCAAACAGACCGGTGCCACCATGATGGAGTTCGACCACCATAATGGGGGTGATGAGATGATGGGTAACTATCACTGGGCCGGTGACGGCTGGCGGAAATATGTCAGCACCGACGTTAGCGGTGATATTCTCGGGATCGAGATTTGCAGTCCCGGCGCGGAAGCCCGCGCGAAGCTTTGGGGCCAGATATGCGACCGGCCCGTCACGCCTGCGCCGGAAGGTTACCAGATTGAGCTGGATTACGGCGTGATCCATTTCAAGGAGACGCCGGAACGGGCGGAGGAGCTGTTCACGGCAATTGACCTGACGGCACAGAACCCGGAGGAAATGCGGGAAAAGGCGAAGGCCGCTGGCTGCCACATTACAAATGACGGCTTTGATTTTTGCGGGGTGAGCTTTCGGCTCTCGCCCGCAACCTGACACCTATTAAGACATAATCACGCTGCTGCGCCCTATTTTTATGACCGTGAGAGGAGTTAATATGACCGTACTGGACCTTGATAATTTCGAGACCGATTTCTGGAAGGACGTAGACAAGCGAAAAACCTGGGATGAAATCATTCCGGGGGAACTGCGCGATACCAGGCCCGTTACCCTCAGCAAGGAAGTGATCGCGCGATACGCCCGGGGCGTTGGCGAAGACAACCCGATCTATTTCGACGAGGACTATGCGAAAACCACCCCTTACGGCGGCATCATCGCGCCGCCTTCCATTCATATCCTGCTCATGTTCGCCTGTACAACAACGGAAGACTGGATGCGCTCCCCCGGGACCATCAATGCCGGACAGAACTGGTCCTATCATATCCCGATCCGCCCCGGGGACACCATCACCATGCGGGGCACGGCGCTTGACCGCTTTATCCGCAAGGACCGGCTTTTCGCGGTTCACGAGAACACCTTCACCAACCAGCATGGGCAACTCGTCTGCACCGGCCGCGGCCAGACGATACGCCCCGCATAAACAGATCGGGAAAAGGAACAGGACCATGACCGCAAAAGAACAATTCGAAAAAACAAGCGAAGGTGAAGTCATTACCGGCCGCGAGTTCACCGTCACCCGCGACACCATCCAGGCCTTCGCCGATGCATCCCTCGACTACAACCCGCTGCATTTTGATGATAACTACATGGCGAACAAGTTCGGGAAAACTCAGTTTGATGGCGTTATCATGCACGGAATGCAGAATTTCGCGCTTATTTCACGCACGCTCACGGATTGGCTGATCCCCAGAGGCGGCTTCCACCGGCGGCTGGAAACCCGCTGGCTGAAGCCCGTACAGCTCGGCCATACAATCACGCCAACCGCTACAATTTACCAGAAGCGCAAAACGGAGAAGGGGTACTGGCTGCTTTTCGATATCGAGGTGACCAATCAGGACGGCGCCCTTGTCGCCACCGGGAATGCCATGGCGGAATTTCTCGATGTCATACCGGGAACGGCGGCATAACATCTCAAAACCTGAATATCCTCAGCCCGCATCCGCGTGGGTGAGGATATTCAGCAGGCGCCCGAAAGGATCTCGCAGGTAAAAGCGGCGGACACCCCAGGGTTCATTGGCCGGTCCATAGACAATCGGAATGTCCGCCGCGCGCGCTTTTTGATACACCTCCTCCAGGTTATCCACCTCGATCGAAAGGTCAGGCACGTCCGTGCCGGACCCTCCCTCGCTCGCGAAACTGATTTGCGCGCGCGCCTGCCCGTCACCGACATAGGTTTGTATCCAGCCATGATCCATGACGACCTCCAGCCCCAGGATATCGCCATAAAATGCCTTCGCCCGCTGAATATCCTTCGTCGCGATATTGGTGACAATACGCTTTACCGCCATCTGAAATACCTCTGATTCTTCGAAAAAGCCGGCAACCCTGCCTCTTGTTCGCCGATACTTTACTCCTGATCTGCCGTCGGTGGCGTATAGGTACTGGTAATCAGCTCCTTCCACGCCATGTCAGTCTCGAAATCCACCGGTTTGGAGACTGACATGCCGCGGGCGAGCAAGTCCTCGCAAAAGACTTCCTTGATCAACTCCCTTGTCAGGTCATGACTGTGATCGTCATAGGCGGCGGCCTCCGCCTCATCCCGGAAACAATACCCCTTCCAGAGTACGGAAAGGCGAACGGTTCCGTAATCAACAAGCGCGACCTCTTTTCCGCCGTCAATGATCCGCCAGCGGTTATCGTCGGTCAATTCCAGCATCGCATCATGGCCAAGATCGTCATAAAGATGCCGGTCGGCTTTCGGGCCAACACTGCCGACCCGGTGGAACATATATTCGTTATCCGCAAGGACGCAGCAGTTATTGTACGGCGGCCGCTCGGTCCTCGACGGCGCGCCCAGGCCATCGGGCCAATATTCAAATTCTCCGCCTTCCCCGTCATAGAACCAGGTGATCGCCGAGGCAACGGGGATTGCCCAGTCGTGAAACAGGCCCGAATATCCCATCGGCGCCAGCATCCAGCTTGGCACCTCCCGGTTTTGCGCGCCGCGGAAAAACGGCAGGTCCTGATGATACGGGAGGCCGTCTGCGGGCAGGTTGAGATTGGTCATCATTGCGACGGGACGGATGATTTCCGCATTGAAGGACTGTTTCGCCGCGTCGATAAACCGCGGGTTATGAAAAAACGGCGCGGCCCCATCGAATATCACCTTGCCGCCCAGCGCCCAGAAATTACGGAACCAGCCGCCAGAAGTCTCCCCCACATTGCGATGAACCGCGGACAGCGTTTTGTAGGGACTGCCTTTTCGAATGAGATCGATAACGCCGTCCGGATCATCAAAGGCCGGATCGAGCCGGACGGGAGGTTCCAGAAGATGCTTTGGCCTGATAGCGAGTGAAACTGTCACGGACTTTCCCTTTTTTACAGGCAGTATGCCATAAAAACGCATATCCGGTAAAGAACCGCATGGTCGCAGGGTTATTCAGCCGGGGAAACCGTCTGGGCGACCGACTGCCGCCGTACCCGCCCCGGCAACAGCAACGCGGCAAGGACAATGAAGCAGGCAACAATCGCTGCAACAGCCATGACACCGGAAAACCCTCCGCCCTGTTCCAGGATGAAGCGCGCCGCCAGCAGGGACATCGCGCCAATCACCAGGTTGAGCATCAGCTTCACCGCCATTACCTTCGATCGCCAGAGATCGGGCACATAGCGCGAAATTACCGTATCGGTAATGGGTATCTGGCCGAAAACGAAAGCCATCGCAACAAGGGTTGAAAAAAACAGCGCATAATTATTCTGGAGCGACATCAGCCCGATCAGCGCAGGCTGCGCGACGGCAATGCAGATCAGCACCGGCTTGACCCGGTAAGTATCAATCATACGACCGACTGCGAGCTGCGCGAAGGCTGCAATCGCATAGACAAGCGCCGCGAGCAGGCCCGTGGTCGCCACATCGACGGTGACATCGGGCATACTGACTTCAAACATGCGCGGGATGACAAAGGTCATGGTGCCAAAAACGAATCCGCCCGCCGAGGTGACCAGCGCGGTTGCAAACAGCGCCCGTTGCCAGCCCGGCATGAAACCGACAATTTCCTTTTCCCCGGCGGCATGGACCGGCGGCCTTCCGCCGCCGCGCCTGACGAAAAGCATAAAACCAAGGCCAAAAGCGATCGCGACAACGCCAGGAACGATAAAAGCCGCCTGCCAGCTATAGTCGGCGAGAATGAACCCGGTTATCAGCGGCGCCGCCGCCACCCCCATATTTCCCCAGACACCATTGATGCCCAGACGCCAGCCAATCTTGCCGCCGCCCTGAACCACCATGGCAATTCCAACTGGATGATAGATCGACGCGAAAAGCCCGATTGCAGCAAGCCCGACGGCAATTTGCAGGGGATTCTGTGCAAAGCCGGTAGCGATAGCGGAAAGCCCGATGCCGACAAAAAAGACGGTAATCATGCTGTTGCGGTTCCATTTATCCGCAATATAGGCGGCAAGCGGGGCGCCCGCCCCGAACAGAACAAGGGACGGGATGCCATAAGGGATCATCTCCGCATAGGCGCCATCCTCCGCCAGGCCGAAGGCAATACCCGCACTAAAGGCCGCCTTGGCGAAAATCAGCATGAACAGATGGTCAACAAAATGGCCGACATTGAGGAAGGTAAAGCGTAGTTGTTGACTGCTCACGGGGTTTATCCTGATTTTGGGCGTGGCCGTTTTCGACCGTTTCCGCGCTTTATTATCAGTCCAAATTATCACAAAGGCTACAAAACTGTCACAATACATTTTATGTCCTGTCACATTAGATTTTCTAATGAAATTTTTCACATTGCATTGAGCCTGTAATTCCCTAGTATGAAAGCTGCTCATCGGGGTGCCTTTCGAGGCTGAGAGACATGAAAAATGTCGACCCGTCGAACCTGATCCGGCTAGAACCGGCGGAGGGAAATGAGGCCGATTCATTCCCACAGAGGTATTCGCGCCCTTCCCTCCGACTTGAAACGGAGGAAAAATGCGTGATATTGCGACAGCCGAACTTCTGAGAACGATAGCGTCGCGCCGTCCCGCCGTTCACTGCCTGACCAATACCGTGGTACAGGCATTGACGGCAAATATGCTGCTCGCCATCGGGGCAATCCCGTCCATGTCCTCCGATATTGCAGAAGTCGCCGATTTCGTCTCGGGCGCGGACGCGCTGCTCATCAATCTCGGAACGCTTGACGGTGACCGCAAATCGGCAATTGAGGCAGCGATAACGGCCGCCCGGAAGAAGAATATCCCCTGGATCCTCGATCCTGTCCTGATCGACCGGGCGCCAGGGCGTCTTGCCTACGCAGAAGAACTGATGGCGCGCCGCCCGGCACTCATTCGCGGAAATAAAAGGGAAATTGAAACGCTGAACGCAAATCCCCAGGCCCTCGCCTTGGAGACCGGCGCTATCATTGCCGTGACCGGCGCAACGGACCTGATCACCGATGGCCGGGAAGACAAAACCTTTTCCGGTGGCCATGAATTGATGAGCCGGGTGACGGGGATCGGCTGTGCCGGAACGGCGCTGCTTGCCGCCTGCCTCGCGGTGGCGGACCGGGCGGAACGACTAACCGCCGTCGCTATCGGCCTTGCCCTGCTGGGTGCCGCCGGGGAAAAAGCCGCCAAGTCAGCGCCCGGTCCCGGCAGCTTTGCCGCCGATATCCTCGATCAGATCTATTTATCAAGCCAATCCAGCCTTCAGGAAAGGAAGGAATCATGACCGAAAAATCCCTGTCCCGCCGAAAATTTATTGCGGCTTCCGGCCTCGGTATCGCGGGGGCCAGCCTGTTCAGTACGCCCGCCATATCCAGCGGCGCCCGGCAATGGAAGATGGTCACCTCATGGCCCAAGGGCGCGCCCGGTGTCGGCGTCACCGCGCAGCGCCTTGCCGACCGTATCACGACCATGAGCGGCGGCAAACTCTCCGTCAAGCTGTACGCGGCGGGGGAGCTGGTGCCCGCGCTGGAAGTATTCGGCGCGGTTGGTGGCGGCACGGCGGAACTTGGGCACACTGCCTCATTCTTCTGGCAGGGAAAGACGAAAGCCAGCGTTTTCTTTACCACCATGCCTTTCGGTCTGACCGCATTGGAGCATATGGCATGGATCAATCAGGGCGGCGGACAGGAACTGTGGGACAGGCTCTATCAACCCTTTGATATCAAACCCTTTATGGCCGGCAATACCGGGATACAGATGGGCGGATGGTTCAAGAAGGAGCTGAATTCCCTCGACGACCTGAGAGGCGTGAAGATCCGGAGTGCCGGTCTCGGCGGGGAACTGTTTGAGGCACTTGGCGCAACTTCCGTGCTCTTGCCGCCCGGCGATATTTATCCCGGACTGCAAAACGGTCTGATCGACGCTGCCGAATTCCTCGGTCCCTGGAGTGACCGGGCCTTCGGGTTTTACAAGGCCGCGCCTTACTATTACTGGCCATCCTTCAACAAGCCGAACGGCAGCGCGGAATGCCTGGTCAATCGCACCGCATTTGACGGGTTGAGCAATGACCTGAAAGCCGTTGTGGCAAATGCCTGTCAGTCAGAAAACGCCTTCGGTCTTTCCGAATCCGATTGGGAAAACGCCCGGGCGCTTGATGACCTCGTCCAGAACAAGAAGGTCGAAGTGCGGGAATTTCCCGCCGATCTCCTGCAACGCGCCCGTGAACTCACCCCGGCGCTGATCGATAACTTTGTGGCAGGCGACGCAATGGCGGAGGAGATTCTCTCGTCCTACCGGACAGCGCTCTCGCTTTCGAAAAGCTGGTCCCGGGTCAGCCGCCAGCCGTTTCTCGCGGCAAGGGACGTTTGATCCGTCCTCTCACCATTATGGTTAGCAGATTGTTAATATCGCATCCATAATGGTGCCTTGCATCACAATTTCAACATGTGTATACACCACTGTGGTGGATATGGAAGGGTTTTCCGCCTTGACCCTGCTGCCCGACCTCCCCAATATCAGTCACGATTAAAAGCCGGAAAAAAGGTGGAATTGTCCATGACCCTTCAAAATGGCCTGATTATTCTGGGCGTCGTGATTACTGTGGCGGTAATCGCGGGATTTACCGGCCTGCATTATTTCTACGCCTCCATTTACCGCTTCGACCAGACTATGGATGAGCCGGAAAACTACGGGCTTGACGATGTGAAGGAGGTTTCCTTCACGTCAAAGGATGGATCGACGGTTTCCGCCTGGATCAAGCCACCGACAGGCGACGCACCCGTCATCCTGTATTTCATGGGTAATTTCACCTCGATCGGACCATCCATGGGGCGGCTGGAACCGTTCCTGGACAAGGGATTTGGCCTTGCTGCACTGGTTTATCGCGGATCAGGCGGCAAGGGCGGCACCCCATCCGAAGAGAATTTCGCCGCCGATGCCCGCGCTCTTTATGATCAACTTGACGATCTTATGGGCGTCAAAATCCCTGAACAACAGCGTATTGCCCATGGTTACAGCCTTGGAAGCGGGATTGCCGTGCGCCTTGCGGCAGAACGGGAACTTGCCAGCCTCACGCTGGAAGCCGGATATGCGCGGCTTTGCGACTATTTCACCAACCGCTATCATAACCTGCCCTTTTGCATGATTATGACGAAGGAACGGTATGATTCCATCGACCGGATCACGGATATAAACACGCCGCTCCTGATGCTGCATGGTGAGAAGGACGATGCTGTTCGCATCGGGTCAGGAAGAAGGCTGTTTGAAGCCGCGACGGAGCCGAAGGAGTTCAAGGCATATCCAGGCGGCGATCATGTCAATCTCAACCAGCAGGGCCTTGTTGAAGACAGCCTGCGTTTCTACCAGACCCACATCCCCGGAAGCTGGGTCAGCGGTTAAGCAGGAGTTCGTTCAGGATTTTACCAATCTCTCCGATTGTCGGATCAATCATCATGTTGAAGTGATCGCAATCGAAAGCCATGACCTCGATATTACCGGAAACAAATTTATCCCACCCGAGCTGTGGTCCGGCGCGCAGGAACTCCACACTAGCCTGGCTGCCCTTGAATAACAGGACATCGGCCGGGTAATCCGGCGGACGGTAACGATGCTCCGCCGCGAGATAGGCGTGCGTCATGCGTTGCCCGACCAGTTCATCCGGAATGCGCTCTCCCTTCGCCAGATGCGCTTCGATCAGCTGCATTTCACGACCGGCGGACCGGCTTCGCCATTTCCGAAGCGGCCATTTCAGGGCAAAAGCCAGGCTCCAATGGCGTGCCATCCAGATTTTCCCTAGAATACCGAGCGGCGACGCGTCTATTTCCGGCGCCAGGGTATCAAGGAAGAAGAGGTAACCAACCTCATGCCCGGCGGTGCGAAGCTGGTGCGCCATCTCGAAGGCAATTACGCCGCCGCCGGAATACCCCGCCAGATGATACGGCCCCTCTGGTTGATGCTTGAGCACGGCCTCGACATAGCGGGCCGCCATTTCCTCAATGGTTTCGTGTATTTCTGTCCCCCCGTCGGATCCCAGCGCACGCAGGGCATAGAATGGCAGCTTCGCATCGAGATAGCCGGAAAGCGACCGGAAATTCAGCACATTGCCACCGGCGCCATGGACAAGATACAGCGGCTTGACGGACGGATCGCCGGTCTTGATCCGGACAAGGGGCGACCATTCCCCATCCGCCGCAACCACCCCGTCATTTTGGGCGGTAGCGGTCGATGTGGTCACCGCCAGATTACCCTTGGCGATAACAACATCTGAAAGCGACCTCAAGGTCGGGGCCTGGAATAATGTGGCGAGCGGCAGGTCCGTCGCATATTCCTTACGGATTTTGGCGAACAGCCGCACCGCCGCCAGCGAATGGCCGCCCAGATCGAAGAAGTCGGCGTCCGGCTCAGGCTGGCCAACGCCCAGCAGGTCCGACCAGAATTCAGCTATTTTCTCTTCAATGCTGTTTGCATAATTACCGCCGGAAGGCACGCCGTCTTTTTCCTGCCGTTCCGTTTTTTTCTTGCGCTGGACGCCAATACGAGCCATTTCCCGACTGATATCGGACATGGGGGTGGGGGAAATCACCATTGAGCGTGCATCGGAATCAAGCATACGGCTGAAGACAGCCTGTGCGTCCTTCGCTCCGATCCCTTGCGCGATCATGATATCGACAAGCTGAACCGGCGTGGATTCAAGATCGAATGTCGTCCCTTCCACGCGGGTAAGCGCAAATCCTTCCAGTACCATCAGGGGATTGTTCTGCTCATCGAGAAAGAGGACATCAAAACTCGCGAACCGGCCCGGTGTTTCGGTGACCATCCGGGCGCGCGTTGTAAAATGCGGCGGCAGGGGTGCGAAAATACGCAGGCGATCAATGGACATCGGCGCATAAAACGCGCCCTCATTCCCGACGTCGGACAACAGGTTCAAGCCGATCGTCGCGGCCGTATCGGTAAGCCCCGGATGGGCGGCGTAAGTATCGAGGTCCGCGACAAATTTATCCGCCAGGGTGAACCTTGCCTCGACTTCCCCGTCGCCAATGCGAATTTCGCCGATATTGTCCCAACGCGGGCCAAAGTCAATAAGTTCGGCCTGCGAATCCCGGCCGCTGCTATCAGAAACGGACAGAGCCGAGACTGTCTGCAGGGCGCGGGGGATTTTACGGTCATTAAGCCGCTTCAGGACGAGGCGGGCGCGGCAATGTTCAGTCATCGGCGCATCGGCGGAAAGGGCGCTTTGCACCTGAAATTCATATCCCTGTTCATTCGGCGTCAGGGTGACGACGACGCGGGCGCGAATACCATCAGGAAACGCCATCGGGCTGAGGAGTGACAGGGATTGTATCTCCCATTTCCGGCCTGCGGCGGCGGCCTCCATTGCGGCGCGCGCAATCTCTATATAGGCAGTCCCCGGCAGTACCGGAACGCCGCCAACCACATGTTCACTCAACACCCAAAGCTGGGCCGGATCGTAATAGGAGGTGAAGGAAATGACCCCGTTTTCATCTTTTTCAAGCGGCCCGAGCAACGGATGAACCCCTTCCGCGCTTTCCTCGGTATTTCGGTAGGCCCGTGCGGCCATACCGATGTCCCGCCAGACACCCCATGAAATAGCCAGCCCGTCAGAACGTGACGCGGCGAGTGATTCAAGGTAGCTGTTCGCCGCAACATAATCGACCTGCCCCGGCGGCGCCGTCACCACGGAGGTGGATGAAAAGACAGCAAAGAAATCAAGTTTTCCCTCCGGCATGAGGGCCGCAAGATTCCCTCCCCCCGTCACCTTCGCCGCAAGCACGCGATGCGTATCATCGAGACTTTTACCGAGCATCAGGGCATCGTCCATGATGCCCGCTCCGTGAAATACGCCATCAATGTCGCCGAATTGTGTGGCGACCTCCTCAAGCGCTGCGCCCAGCGCCGCCTTATCCGTGACATCCGCACTCAGGATAAGGACTTTTCCGCCCGCCGTCTCAATCTCCCGGATCGTTTTAATGGCGTGTTCAACAGGCGTAACCGGTTGGCTTTTCAGGATCGAATCCCATTCGTCACGGTCCGGGAAAGGGGTTCGACCGATCAAGGCAAGCCGCGCCTTCGCCGTACACCCGAGATACCGGGCGAGCTCAAGCCCGATGCCGCCGACGCCACCGGTAATCACATAGCGCCCGGCATCCTTGAGCCGTTTTGGCAAGGCTGCAGGCGCGGAAACGGAAAGCGGCTCGAGCTTCTGCGAGTAGCGCTTATGCCCGCGCAAGGCAATGCAGTCATCTGACGTGGCACCATCATGCTCATCAAGGATCGCTTTCACGGCCCAAACGGGATCCTCCTTCGCCTCCAGGTCGATATATTGCGCCGTCAGCCCCGAAATCTCGCGCGGGGCAACCCGGACCGGTCCAAGCAACGTCCCGAGTGCGGGGTAGAGAACCGGCTCTCCCGCCACGGAAAAACCGCCGCTGCCGACAAAGGTCAGGCGGATATCCTCCGCCGGATCGGCGGACTGGATGGCGCGTGCGAGACAGAAGGCACTGTCAAACAAGCCCTTTTGTCCGTCCGCAGCGGATGCCATCGGCCAGCAATGCACGATATTTGCCGGTATTTCCGTAAATTCGGAAAGAAGCGCGTCGTAATCCCCGGCCACGTCGGGCGCCAGCCGATAGCCCTCCCCATCCCGGGAAAAGCCGTCGCCGGGACGAACAAGGGTGACCTTTTCATGGCGCGCCTGAAGCGCCGTCACCAGGGCATCGGAAACAGGGTCGCCCCCATGAAAAAGGAGCCAGCCGCCGCCGCTTCGCCGCTCTGCGGGCGGGATCGGCGCCAGATCCCAGCGCTTCGTGACATACCAGTCGTCGGGATTTTCCTTCCGGGTGAGATGGACGGCTGTCTCTTCCTCCGTTTCCCCGGTCTCTGATTTTCGCCCTGTTCCGGGCTCGATCCAGTGACGATCCCGCGCGAAGGCATAGGTCGGCAAGGAGACCCGCCGCCCGCCAGCACCCGGCAATCTGTCCCAATCCAGCTGTCCGCCCACGGCCCAGATATTTCCGGCGGCGACGAGCGCCCGCGCCATATCGTCATCAACCTCTTTCGGGGGACGGCCCGAGGAAATTACCGCGAGCGGATCATTTTCACCCGGATTCATTTCCGCAAGCGGGCCCAGGGTCTGGCCCGGCCCAACCTCAAGCAGGATCCGGCCCGGCTTTTTCAGAATGGTTTTCACCGTATCGGCAAAAAGGACAGTATGGCGTAAATGCCGCACCCAATAGTCAATGGTCGAGAAATCGCCCTCTTGCCCCCAGTCCCCGCGCAGGCTGGAAGCAAAGGGAATTTCCGGGGATTTCAGGCTGATACCGTTAATCCCGCTCCGGAAGTTATCCAGCTGGCTGTCCAGTATGCGGCTATGGGCGGCGACA
Organism: Sneathiella sp.; assembly: GCA_040880045.1. Lineage (GTDB taxonomy): Bacteria > Pseudomonadota > Alphaproteobacteria > Sneathiellales > Sneathiellaceae > Sneathiella. The sequence continues at coordinate 15,136 of JBBDJF010000123.1, read as the reverse complement.
TTGATGCGCACCCGCGTCGCCTCGAATTCCGTGTCTTTCAGTTGCTTTTCCAGCGTATCAATTTTTCCGGCGTCACCCGACACCACACAGAGGTCGGGCGCGTTCAATGCCGCGATATCAAGGGAATCACCGATCAGTTCTTTCACTTTGGCATGCGAGGCGGGAATGATGCTCATTGCACCGGCGTCCGCCGCATCCATGACTTTTCCGCGCCAGACGACGATTTTCAGGGCATCGGCGACCGACATCACCCGGGCGATCACCGCCGCCGCATATTCTCCGGCACTATGACCAAGAACGGCGGCGGGCTCCATGCCCCAGCTCATGAACATCATGGCGTAGGCATATTCCAGGATAAACAACGCCGGTATGGCATAGCCGGACATTTCCATGCTGGCACGGGCCTCCGCATCATCCGAACGGCGATCGAGCATGACAGAGCGAAGATCGGACGGCGCATCTGCAGGCAGTTGCGAGAAACATTCTTCAACCGCCGCCCGGAATGCATCGGACGTTTCCAGTAATCCGGCGCCCGCCCCCGGATATTGCGCGCCGCCGCCCGGAAACATGAAGACAACCTCGGCCTTGCCGGTTCCGGCTTTTCCATTGGCAATCCGGCTCGGCGCTTCATTCCAGAGCGCGCTGGTGAGCCCTTCTCTATCCTTGGCGACAATGACGCGGCGTTCGGCAAATTCGCGGCGCCCGTGACGCAAGGTATAGGCCGCATCACCCAGCTCCGGCATATCCGGGGAGGGGACAAAATCACGCCATTTATCCTGCATTCCATCGAGGGCGGCTGTCGTGCGGGCCGAGAACGGAAACAGGCGCCAGCAGGTTTCGGACACAATTTCGGGCCGGAGCGGTGCTTCCTCGATAATGGCATGGGCGTTCGTCCCGCCAACACCGAGGGAATTGATCGCGGCGCGGCGCGGTGCCGCCCCCCTTGGCCAGGGCCTGCTTTCGTCCACGACGTAGAAGGGGCTGCTTGCAATATCAAAGCGACTGTTCGGGGTTTTGTAGTTCAGCGAGGCCGGAATAACATCATGGCGCAACGCCTCCACCACCTTGATCAGGCTGGTGGTGCCGGCAGCCGTATCGAGATGGCCGACATTGCTCTTGACCGAACCAATCCCGCAAAAGCCCTTGCCGCCCGCGCCATAAACCTGCGACAGGCCCGCAAGTTCAATCGGATCACCGACTGGCGTGCCGGTACCATGGGCCTCTATGTAGCTGACAGCATCGGCCGGGACATTGGCAATGGCGAGGGCTTCCGCCGCCGCTTCCGCCTGCCCGTCGACACTCGGGGCGAGATAGCCCGCTTTCTGGGCTCCGTCGTTATTGATCGCGGAACCGATCAGGACCGCCTTGATATCATCGCCATCGGCGAGAGCGTCTTCCAGCCGCCTGAGAACAACAAGCGCCGCGCCGGACCCGAAAACGGTTCCCTCGCTATCATTATCGAAGGGTCGGCAAATGCCGTCCGGGGACTGGATTTCCCCTTCCGCGAATTTATAGCCATGACGGTGCGGCAACTCGACGGTTACACCACCGGCGATGGCCATGTCGCATTCCATGGAGAGCAGGCTGGCCGCCGCCTGATGCACAGCAACAAGTGAGGTCGAGCAAGCCGTCTGGACCGCCACGGACGGGCCCTGCAAATTCAGGATATAGGACAGGCGTGTCGTTAGAAAGTCCTTGTCATTCCCCGTATGGCGAAGCAGGAACAGGCCGATCTCTTCCACAAGGTCCGGATTGGTAAGCAGGTTAAACGGCAAATAAGCCTGCATACCGGAGCCTGCGAAAACCCCGATGCGCCCATCGAAATTTTCAGGCATATGGCCTGCGTCTTCCAGCGCTTCCCAGGCGCATTCAAGAAAATGGCGATGCTGCGGATCAAGGATGGACGCCTCGCGCGGCGAAAAGCCGAAGAATCCCGCATCGAAACATTCCATGTCAGAGAGGTAATTGGCGGCCCTTACATAGTTGGGATCGGCAAGATCCTTCGCGCTGACGCCGTTCTCCAGCATTTCTTCCGGACTGAACCAGCGCGTGCCCATACGTTCAGTGGCCAGCAGATTCCAGAACTGCGCAACGTTCCGCGCAGACGGAAACCGCCCGGCCATGCCGACAATGGCAATCTTTTCAGACGCCTGAATTCCCTCAACACTGACTGCCATACTCTTGTTCATCTCCGCCCGAACCGACGGCTTCTATAAAGCGACAGAACCCTATCCTGTCAAAAAATTGCCTTACTGTACAGATGTCCCTGTTCTCTGGGTCATCCGCGCCCGTCGCGCCGCCGCCCGCTGGGCGCCGCGCATCGCTGCTGTTGTTTCACCTTCGGCAGCTCCGGCGCCGTCAAGATGGCGCGCCAGTGCCTGTATGGTCGAGAAACGGAACATGTCCGTAATCGCAACTTCCTTGTCGAACAGCTCCTTCAGCCGCCGCTGAACCTGAACCACCAGCAGTGAATGGCCGCCAAGATCAAAGAAATTATCCGTAACGCCAACCTCGCCAAGGCCCAGCGCCTCGCACCAGATTTTGGCAATGGCGGCTTCGGTATCGCTCTGCGCGGTTTCAGTCGAGGCACTTACCTGCGCCTGTGGCTTGGGCAGGGCCTTGCGGTCAATCTTGCCATTCGGCGTCTGCGGCATCACATCCAGCACGATCACCTGCGACGGTGTCATGAATTCGGGCAGCATGGCGCCAAGTTTCTTGCGGACCTCCTGCGGGTCAATGCGTTTTCCGGGCGCGGCCGTGGCGAAGGCAACCAGCCGCTTGTCGCTGTCGCCGGTCTCGAACACGGTGACCGCGGCGTCCTTCACCTCGTCCAGCGATCCGAGCTTCGCCTCGATCTCGCCAAGCTCGATCCGGTGACCCCGGACCTTGACCTGATTATCCATGCGACCATGAAACTCAAGGCGGCCATCCGGCATATGCCGCACCAGATCGCCGGTCCGGTAGATGCGGCCTTCACTTGTCTCCAGGAAGCGTTGCGCCGTCAGTTCCTCGCGGTTCCAGTACCCCTTTGCGACACCGTCGCCACCAATCCAGAGTTCACCCGCGACGCCGCTTGGCAGCGCCTGTCCATATTCATTACGGACGGAATAGACCGTGTTGGCCATCGCTTGCCCAAGCGGAATGGTTTCGCCCACCGTTTCAAGATTTGCGACCGATGACCAGACGGCCGTTTCCGTCGTGCCATACATATTGAGTAACGTCCCCTTGAGATGAGAACGTAAATTACGCGCAAGATCCGGCGGGAAGCCTTCACCGCCGACCATCATGACTTCCAGTTTGCCAAGCGCGGCCCGGCCCGCCTGTTCGGCCACCAGGAAGGAGGCCATTGACGGCGTGCACTGGAAATGAGTGATGTCATGCTCGGCAATCTGCTCGGCAACGGAGGCCTGACGCGCAACGCCGCCTTCGGCCAGCAGATTGTTCTTCAACTCGTTGATATAGGTGAGATGCTTCAGTACAAGGTCCGTATCGACACCGAAATCAATCAGGCAGCCGATTTCATCGACGCCCATCCGGGCGATTTCCCGCACCAGTTCCTGACAGCTTTCGGGCGTGCCGAACAGGCCGCTTGTCTGGTAATATCGCTCAAACGCATGATCAAGCAGGGCATCCGTCTCTTCTTCGGTCAGTTCCTGTTTTTCAAAAACTTCCTGTGGCGTCAGGCCCGTGGCATCGGCCTTTTGCTTGAACGTCGGTGAACTCCAGGAGGCGCGCCGCAGCAGATCAACCGAGCTTTTAAGATATTCCTTCATCGGTATGCGGACCGTTTCGCGTACCTGTTCCTCATCTTCACCGACAAAGGTATGCAGCATCAGCGAGACCTTGCCCGCACCCGGATGTCCGGCCTCACGCCAGGCCATGCGATAGGCGCGGATTTTCTCGGCCACATCCTCGAACTTCTGGCCCAGCAGATGAGTGAGCACATAGCAACCCTTTTCCGCCGCCGCCGCGAAGGTTTCCGGGTTCCCCGCCGCCGTCAGCCAGAGCGGGATATCGCCTCGCACCGGATGCGGCAGTGTCGAAACCTCGATTTCCTCGCCCTTGTGATTGGGGAAAGAAACGCTCTCACCGCGCCAGAGTTTGCGCAGCATATCGATGCCGTCCAGCATGATATCCTTGCGATTGTCAAAATTCTCCGGTTGCAGGACAAAGTCGTTCGGCTGCCACCCGCTGGCAATTGCGATGCCCGCACGTCCGCCCGAGATATTGTCGACAAGCGCCCAGTCCTCCGCCACCCGGATCGGATGATGCAGCGGCAAGACGCAGGATCCGGCCCGGATATCAATATTCTTCGTCATCGACGCCACCGCCGCGGAACTGACCGCCGGATTGGGATAAAGACCGCCGAAGGCGTGAAAATGCCGCTCCGGCGTCCAGACCGCTTCAAACCCGTTCTCATCAGCGAATTTCGCCCCCTGTAGCAGCAGGCGATAGGCTTCCGGGCCGCTTCCGGCCGCTTCGGAGGCAAAATAGAACAGGCTGAAACCCGGCACCGGGGTCGAGGAGACACCATCCGTCTGCAAAACAACGGTAAACCCGCGCGCAAGGGTCCAGAAAATCTCCAGTACCGAGATATCGAAGGAGACCGACGTGATCGCCAGAAGGCGGACCTCTCCGTCATGGGGAACGGTCAGGTCGGTGCCGGTGAAGAAATTGACAATATTCTGATGGGTGAGCATCACACCCTTCGGGATACCCGTCGAACCGGAGGTGTACATCAGATAGGCAAGGTCCGCCGGTTCGCCATCAGGCAGGGCGGTCTCGCTGCCTGTCGCATCGGGATAAACGATTTTCTTCGCATCGAGGCGGAATTTGAACTCCGTCTTCTGGCTCGCAACGATAAGTGGTGCGTTACTGTCCTCGACCATGAAGGCGACACGTTCCGCCGGATAGGACGGATCAAGCGGCAGATAGGCCGCCCCGGTCTTCAGGATTGCCAGCAGGGAAACTACCAGATCTGTCGATCGTTCCAGGCAGAGTCCGACAACGCTTCCCCGCCCGGCACCGCGCGCGATCAGGGCGGCGGCAAGGGCATCGGTTCGCCGGTCCAGTTCGGCATAGCTCAGCACATCGCCATCGGCTTTCAGGGCAATCGCGTCCGGGGTTTTCGCAACCTGGGCGGCGATCACCTCGTGAATACGTTTGTCGCGTGGATAGTCAACGCCCATATGATCCATGCCGTTCTGTTCGTCATCCGGATCGGTGAGCGGCAGCGCCTTCAGTGGCCGCTCTTTATTTGCCGCAAAGGCATTGAGGAAATAGGCAATATCGCGCCCCATAGCCGTCAGAATATCCCGGGAAAAAAGCCCGGTGCGGGCGATCAGACGCGGCGAAGAGCCGACGGCAAGCACCAGGTTACGATCCTGCAAAAGCTCCTGATCGCTGCCGTCTTTGGCCGTTACTGCCGTCGCAAGGGCGCGCAAGGCCAGATCCCGCGCCGCAAGATCCGGAAGCCGGGCAACAAGATCAACAGTTCTCGGGCCTGCTGCCGCTCCTTCGGACTTGATTTTCGTATAGGCATCAATTGTCGTAGCTACGCTGTCATCCCCGTTCACGGGCAGGGTTACAAGCTGGTACTCGGCAATCAGCGGGTGCGCCTCCCCCGCGATATCGGTTCCGCAGGAGACTGTTTTCGCACCCATCAGGAGGGAATGCCAGACCAGAAATGCCGCCGTTGCTTCGTCCGCGTCGATGGGCTGGTTTACCGGCACAGGCGCCGTGACTGCTCCGGAGGCCATATCCCGGTTGGAGGGATAGGGGGATTGAGGCGGCATGGCGCCGGCGAGCGCCTCCTGCCAGTAAAGCTCCGCACCCGCCGCCGCATTCAGAAGTTCATCGGAAATATAGGCAAGCGCGGGAATCTGCGCCCCGACCTGAAGGCCAAGCGCGTTGGGGTGTCGTGGCTCCCCTGCCAGGCAACGAAACGCTCCCAGAACCACATCATGATCCTGCGCGGCTATTTTAACGCCCTCATGTTCAAGAGCGACAACCTGTCCCGGTGAGGCAGTGGCTGGCCCCTCCTCTATCTTGAGGGTGCCGACCAGGGATATTCCGCTACCCGTCCAGAGCTTCGCGGCACCGAGCGGGTTGGCATAGGCCCCGAAATCCAGCGCCCGGACCAGCCGGTCCGGCTCTGCGGCCGTTTTCGTAAAATCGAGCGCACCGAGCTTTTGAGGGCGCATGGCCGCATCATAGCGGTTCCGCTCATGTCCCTGCTCCTGCGGGCGAACAGTGTCATTTTTCAGTTCCTGCACCAGTTCGGTAAAGGACGAGAGCCCTGCTTCATAGCATTTCGCATTCAGGCTCATGGAGGTTTCATCGGCCGCGATGGGGACCGCGCGGGATTTCAGGATCCGCCCGGCATCCGGCGTCTCCTTCATTTCATGCCAGGTAACGGCATGCTCCGTCTCCCCGTTCATCAAGGCCCAGGAGGTAACATTGACCCCGGTATATTTCGGAAGCGGCCCGTCGAAGAAATTGATGGCGAGTTTTCCCGGGCCTACCGGCAGATGTTGCGGAAAAATGGTCAGGTTGACGATGCTGAAAAGATAGTCAAATGCGAGACCCGTCAGCTTTTCATCATCGGCCGCGTCAAACAGCGGCAGGCCTTCGGCCTCGGCCCAGGCACGAACGCGCGGTTCATGACTTAAAATACCCGTAATCCCGCCACCCGCGCGCCGGAACGCCTCGGCGCATTGAACAAGGAGCGTTCCCTCACCAACGAATAACCCGTTCATCACAAACACATAGGTCCTTCAGCCATCATTATTTTCGTTAGAATTTCCCTCTTGTACGCACCATAAAAATAACCTGTTTAACAACCCTTAATGGGGAACAGAAATTCTCCGCAATAGAGCGTTAGCCGACACGCGGAATGTCTGAAACATATTCCGGGATATGATACCCCTTTTGTACCGCCGGACGATCAGCGATCCGATGATACCAGTCCTTTATATTCGGAAATTGACCCAAATCAATCGTCTGCCATTCAAACCGTGAAATCCAGGGCCAGATCGCGATGTCGGCAATGCTATATTCTCCGGCGACAAACGCCCGCTCCGAAAGAGCCGCATCCAGCACGCCATAGAGCCGCTTTGCCTCGGCAAGATACCGCTCCTCCGCGTAAACTGCCTTGCCGGGATTGAAGCGGACGAAATGATGGACCTGCCCGGCCATGGGCCCGAGGCCGCCCATCTGCCACATCAGCCATTCCATCATCCGCCAATAGGCTTTCTCCTCCGTCGGGACCAGCTTGCCGCCTGCCTTTTTCGACAGATAAAGCATGATCGCACCGGATTCCATCATGCGGATACCCGTGTCGGTATCGACAATCGCCGGGATCCGGCCATTGGGTGAAATCTCGATAAATTCAGGGGATTTCTGGTCGCCCGCCGTAATATCAATGGGGTTGACCTGATATTCCAGGCCCAGCTCCTCCAGCAGGATGGAGACCTTGCGGCCGTTTGGCGTCCCCCATGTATAAAGCTCGATCATTTTCCCCCACCCATTTATTGTACCATCAGGCTTTTGCCGTCTCACCCTGCGCCCGCGCTCCGGACAGACTCTGTTCCGGCGTCAGCGCTTCCGCATCGACCACCAGTTCAATGACGGCCGCTGTGCCGCAGGCTTCCGCCGCGGCGAAGACAGACGCAAAATCCTCTGTTCTCTCGACCTTTTCCCCGAAAGCCCCGTAAGCACGGGCAAGCGCGGCAAAATCCGGATTTGCAAGTCCGGTCGCATGGACCCGGGTCGGATATTCCCGCTCCTGATGCATACGGATAGTACCGAGCATTCCGTTATTGACAATGATGAAGATCACATTCGCGTTAAACTGCATGGCCGTCGCCAGCTCCTGCCCCAGCATCATGAAACAGCCATCGCCATTGAAACTGACGACCGTGCGGTTCGGTTCGGTCAGCTTGGCGCTGATCGCGGCCGGGACGCTGTACCCCATGGCGCCGCTGGTCGGGGCCAGCTGGGTGCGATATTTCTTATGCTGGAAAAAGCGATGGGCCCAGACGGCGTAATTCCCCGCCCCGGCAGTGATAATCGCATCCTCGGGCAGGGTCTCGTTCAGCCAGGCAACGATCTTGCCAAGGTTGACCGGACCCGGCACCTCCGTCGGCTTTATCCGTGCCAGATAATCGGCGTGGGCGTTCATCACCCAGCCTTCACGCGCCTTTACACCGCCTGGCGCCATGGCGCGCGCGGCGGCGGCAAATTCCGGCATACGGGCATTGATCGCGATATCGGGAAGATAGACCCGGCCAAGCTCGGACACGCCCGGATGCACATGAACCAGCGTCATCGCCGGGTTCGGCACCTCCAGCAATGTATATCCCTGCGTCGTCATCTCCCCAAGACGGGGCCCGACAACGAGCAGAAGGTCGCTTTCCTTTATCCGGGCGGCGAGTTTGGGATTGAGGGCGATACCCACATCGCCCGCATAGTTGGGATGACGGTTATCGAAGCAATCCTGCGACCGGAGCGACGCCCCGACCGGAATGCCGTGGTTTTCGGCGAACGCCTGAATATCATCCACCGCCGCCTGACTCCAGGTTGCGCCGCCGACAATCATGAAGGGGCGTTCCGCCGTCGCCAGCCGCGCCTCAAGCGCCATCATGTCCGCCGCCGCGGGGGCAATACTGGGCGCCATTGCGGGATGGGCGATATCGGCAACCTCCACCATATCGGTCAGCATGTCCTCGGGCAGCGCCAGCACGACCGGCCCCGGACGGCCGGCCAGCGCCGTGTGAAACGCACGGCTCACATATTCGGGGATGCGGCGGGCATCCTCAATCTCGGCCACCCATTTCGCCATTTCGCCAAACACCCGGCGATAATCCATTTCCTGAAAGGCCTCGCGGTCGAGGGCATCGCGCCCGACCTGACCGACAAACAGAATCATTGGCGTGCTGTCCTGAAAGGCGGTATGCAGTCCGATCGCGGCGTTGGTCGCCCCGGGTCCGCGCGTCACCATGCAGATGCCGGGCCGCCCGGTCAGCTTGCCATAGGCCTCCGCCATATTGGACGCGCCGCCTTCATGGCGGGTATTGATCATGCGGATGCTGTTGGTGTGGTTATAGAGCCCGTCAATGACGGCAAGATAGCTCTCGCCGGGCACGCAGAAAACCGTATCGGTCCCCTGCAATGCCAGCTGGTCCGCAAGTATCTGCCCGCCTGCCCTGATTCTAAGCGCTCCCGCCATTTTATCCCCTCTGGATTTATTCGTGGACAATTATATGATCCCAATAAATCGCACAGGCAAGCTAATCGCAAGATTTTACTGTCGTTTTTATTAAAACAAGTCTCAGTTGCGCCGCCTCAGCGCACCAACCAGCGATAATATCGCGAACATAATCGCCGCCGCCGTAACGATGCTGGGACCGGACGGCGTATCGAACTCGACCGAGCCCGATATCCCCGCAATGACCGCGATCAGGCCGAGAACCGCCGCCCAGATTGCCATGCTTTCGGGTGAGGTGACGAGCTGTCGCGCCGTCGCCGCCGGGATAATAAGCATCGATGTGATCAGCAGGATACCAACGATCCGAATAGAGACGGCGACAACGATGGTCATCAACAGCATCAGCAGGATGTTGGCCCAGACCGTATTCACCCCCTCGGCGCGGGCAAGGTCTTCATGCAGCGTCATCAGGGTAAGCGACGACCAGTTGAAGACGAGCAGACCGGTCACCAGCAATCCACCGCCATAAATCCAGTAAAGATCGATCATCCGGACGGTCAGGATATCGCCAAAGAGATAGCTGTAGAGATCAAAGCTGACATTGTTCAGGAAACTGAGCGCGACCATGCCGATGGACAGCGCCGCATGGGCGAGAATACCGAGCAGAGTGTCCGTTGCCAGCACCCGGCGCTGCTGCAACCAGACCAGCAAAAGCGCGAAAACCGCACAGATAATGACCGTCGACAGATTGATATTGAGCCCATAAAGCAGCCCAAGCGCAATCCCGAGGAGGGCGCTATGCGCCAGCGAATCGCCGAAATAGGCCATCCGCCGCCAGACCACGAAACACCCAAGCGGCCCGGCAATAAGCGCGACACCGATCCCGGCGGCCAGCGCCCGCAGGATAAAGTCATCAATCATCGCGCCGCCTCTTCATCGTGAGAATGGCTATGATCA
>JBBDJF010000123.1:0-4871 GCA_040880045.1 Sneathiella sp. | reverse complement strand
TAAACCGCCATCAGCCGCGCCATGTCATTGCCGAACAGGCTGATAAACTCCGGATCCCGCGTCACCATATGCGGCTCGCCGGAGCAGCAGATATGATGATAGAGGCAGACCACCTCCCGCGTGCTCGACATCACCAGATGAAGGTCATGGGACACCATCAGGATGCTGACATCCCGGTCGGCATAAATCCGCTCGATCAGCTTGTAGAAGGCGAGCTGCCCGGACACATCAAGGTTCTGCGCGGGCTCGTCCAGCACCAGAAGGTCCGGATCATCCAGAAGCGCGCGCGCCAGCAGGACCCGCTGCAATTCCCCGCCTGAAAGAACGTGAAGCGGCTTGTCGAGAACATCTTCTATCGCCGTTTCCCCGGCAACTTGCGCCAGAACCTCCTTCGGCGCCTTCTTGCGCAGGGTCAGGAAGCGCCGCACCCGGATCGGCACGGTGTGATCCGCAACCAGCCGCTGCGGCACATAACCTATCTTCAGGCCCGCCCGGCGCACCACCTCGCCCTTGGACGGCGCATAAAAACCCATCATGCATTTCAGCAGCATGGATTTTCCCGCGCCGTTCGGCCCGATTATGGTGATAAAGTCCTTTTCGCCAATACTGAGGGACACATCCTCAAGGATGGTATTCCCGTCGCGATATACGCTGACCCGACGGGCGGAGAGTAACTCTGTCATGGACTAATGAACCCCGCGACAATCACTGCACTCACCGGTGATCTCAAGCGTGACATGATCCATGAGAAATTCATTGTGCCGGCTGGTTTTCGAGATAACATCCGTAATATCCGGATTGCAGCATTCCTTCGCCTCCCCGCAATCGGAACAGATCAGGAAATAACATTCACGATGCTTCAGCGGGTGACTGCACCCGACAAAGGCGTTCAGGCTGTTGATCTTGTGGACCAGCCCGTTTTCGGTAAGGAAATCCAGCGCGCGATAAACCGTCGGTGGCTTTATCGCCGCAATCCGCTGGTCAAGCTTTCCCAGAATATCATAGGCCTTGATCGGCCCATGGCTTTGCCAGACCAGTTCCAGCACCTTGCGCCGTACATCCGTGAAACGTATATCCCGCGCCGCGCAGATTTCCTCCGCCCGCTCAAGCGCCTCCGCAATACAGTCTTTATGGGTCGTACAATTATGCATCAAAAAAATTCCAAAAGGGCAATTGACATGGTTATGTTATAATATAACATTGCCCGTCTTCGCAACCGGAAAGTCAAAATATACCCCATGAAAATATACCCCATGACAAGAATTTTTCTAAGCCTGATGTTCGTCCTCCTGATCACCGGCACCGCCTCCGCCGCATCGGAGCGGGAGGTTGTGGTGACGATCAAACCCCTGCATTCACTGGTTCAGGGGGTGATGGGAGACACAGGCAAGGCGGCCTTGCTGATCGACGGCGGACAATCCCTTCACGGTTTTTCTCTCAAACCTTCCCAGGTTAAATATCTGCAGGAGGCCAAGCTTGTCTTTTACGTCGATGAGACAATGGAGAGCTTCCTCAAAACCGCGCTGGATTCCCTGCCGGAAGAAGTTCACAAGGTGCCGTTCGCCCGTCTCCCGGATATCGAGCTGCTTGAACGGCGCGAGGGCGGCGCATGGGATGAGCATGATCACGATCATGGCCATAGCCATAAACACGAACATGAGCATAAACATGGGGATGCGCATAAACACGGAGAAGAGGAAGGGCACGGGCTGGAAGAAGACAATCTTCATATCTGGCTGGACCCGGCAATCGCGCAGATGATCGTTCTTGCCGTTGCGGAGGAACTTGCCGAGCATTATCCTGAAAACCGCGGCATATACATGGATAACGCTGAAATGCTGACAGCCCGGCTCTCGGAGCTTGATGCAGAACTGATGAAAAAACTCGCGCCGGTGCAGGGGCAGCCCTATGTCGTGCTCCACGACGCCTACCCCTATTTCGAGCGGCGCTATGACCTGATGGCGGTCGGCTCCCTGACGCTGGACCCCGAGGCGCCTGCCTCGGCGAAAAAGCTCAAGGACATCCGGGCGAAGCTGGCGGAAACGAAGGCCCGCTGTATCTTCCGCGAACCGCAGTTCGATGACCGCCTGGTCCGGACAGCGGCGGAAGGGATGGGTATAAAGCTCGGAACCCTCGACCCGCTCGGTGCGGACATGGAACCCGGAAAGGAACTTTATTTCAGCTTGATGACAACCCTCGCCGATAATCTGGTCAGGTGCCTTGGCGAGTAGTCGATAAATTATCCAGTCAAGAATCTGGCATTTGAAGTTTTTATAAGTTCAGGTAAACTTAATATATGTTGTGGTATACTGTTACTTCGTCGAAGGAAAGGAAGCACAATGGACCGCAATTTTATCAAGATCGTTCTGTTGGTAATCATGTTTGGCCTGATGCCCTCGCTTTCCGGATGCGGCCCCGTGAACCCTAGCTATCAGGGCGACAGGCACGAAAGCTATTGATTTGAGAATGCTGAACTGAGCGTTCGCGACTGCCCCGGTATTTTCACGCCGCGCAGTTGATGCAGACATTTGTATAGGGCAGCGCTTTCAAGCGCGCCTCGCTGATTTCTCCTCCGCAGGAAGAGCAAACCTGATAATTTCCGCTCGATATCCGCTCTAGTGCCGCCTTGATCATCCCGATTTCGCGGATAACCGTTTCTTCCAGTTTTTCATCGACCTCATCCCCTTCACGCTCAACCGCCTGCTCACTGAAGGAGGCACTGTGAGACCCGCGAAGACGCTGCTCGATTGCCTCTAACCGCCGCTCCTCCACGACCAACATGCCCTGTAATTGCATTTCAACTGCTTTAATATCCACGGATTATTCTCCTACATAGCTTTCATAACCCAAATTACACTTACCCCCACAAAATAGCATTGATATGGATCAAGACAAAATCACACGCAGGACGATGTTAAAATCGGAATTACATGACAGAAAGCGGATAGTTTCCCACGCGCATTAATGACAGTATGACCTCATCAGAACAGACTGGTCATGAGGGTTGAGGATGTCATTGCGAACCTGGGGTATGTTGATCACGCTGTCGTTTCTCTGGGGCGGTACCTTTTTCTTTATTGAGCTGGCGCTCCTAGATTTTACCCCCTTCACAATCGTCTTCCTGCGGGTCTCCGTCGCCGCATTGGCGCTGTTTGCCTATTTACTCGTTAAAGGGGAGGCAATCCCGCGCGACGCGACGATCTGGGCGATCTTCCTGGTGATGGGCCTGCTCAACAACATCATTCCCTTCAGCCTGATCACCTGGGGGCAGACGCATATCACGGGAAGCGTCGCCTCGATCCTGAACGCCACGACGCCCCTGTTCGCCGCCATTCTCGCGCATTTCTTCACCCGTGATGAAAAACTCAAACGCCATAAGCTGTTCGGGATTCTTCTCGGCTATTGCGGTGTGTTCGTCATGATGCAGCCAACCCTGAAGGATGGCATCAGCTTTGAAAGCCTCGGGCAGCTCGCCATTCTGGGGGCCGCGCTTTCCTACGGTTTTGCCGGGATATGGGGAAAGCGGCTTGGCGGCAGTTCGGCACTGGTCAACGCCTTCGGCATGCTTGCCTGCTCCAGTCTCGTCATGCTTCCCGTGGTGCTGGTGATCGAGAAACCCTTCAGCGCAACGCCGTCGCTGATCAGTATTGGTGCGATGCTGTGTCTTGCCCTCGTCGGGACAGCGCTCGCCTATATCCTCTATTTCCGGGTGCTGGTGCTGGCGGGAGCCGTCAACCTGTTGCTGGTAACCTTTCTTATCCCGATTACCGCCCTGTTACTCGGCGTCGGTATACTGGGCGAAGCGATCCATCCTTTCGCTCTGACCGGCATGGCGATTATCTTTGTCGGCCTTGCCCTCATCGATGGTCGTATCCTTTCCCTGTTCCGCAAAAAGCCGGTCATGGGCAGGAGAATCCCGCCGCTATAGCGCCGGGTTACCCAAGAGCCCTAAAAAGAAACCGGCGGCCAGTTCGCCATCCGATGCTCCCCCACGCCCTTTGTCCGTGACCGGCTATGAATCGCCAACCGGGAAATCAGGTAGGAGCGGGTATCCCGCGGGTCGATGACCGCATGACCAAGATAAGGCGCCGCAAGGCTGTAAGGCGTCGTGTCAGATGATAGCTCCGCCGTCAGCTGCTCATGGGATTTTCCGTTGCCATCGTCCTTGCCGGTGAAGACAACACTTGCCGCAATTTTCGGATCCATAAAGCTGATCTCCGAAGAGAACCACGCGGCCGTCTCATCCGCCTTGCCGCCGCCCATATTGATATAGGCCTGCCCGAAACTCTTTCTCAGAACAAGGGCAAGCTTGGGCACGGTCGCCTCCTCCACCGCCGCGAGGAAGTTCATGATCTTGCCCGCCATGCCGCGCCGTTCGGACTCCATCCCGATCAGGAAGCCGGGCGTATCCGCCATGAAGACAAGGGGAACGTTGAAACTGTCGCACAGGACAATGAAATTGGTGATCTTGGAGCAGGAATCCGCGTCCAAAGCCGCGCCCTTGTAGCGCGGGTTCGTCGCAATAACGCCGATCGAGCGACCGCCAAGCCGCGCCAGTCCCGTCACCGCCGGGCGCGCAAAGCGTTCCTTCAGCTCAAAAAAGCTGTCGGGATCGACAACGGCCTCAATCGCGCGGCGGATATCATAGGTTTTGCGGCGCTCATCGGGGACCAGCTCCGGCAACTTCGCCGCCCGCTCTTCCGCGCCGGGCGGCACGGGAACAACGGGCGGAGCAATGCGATTATGATCCGGCAGGTAGGAGAGGAATTTCCGGATGGCAAGGAGGGCTTCCTCGTCGCTGTCAACAACCATATCCACGAGACCGGTGATCTTGCCATGCACCTGCGACCCGCCAAGTTCTTCCAGCGAAC
>JBBDJF010000122.1:0-10678 GCA_040880045.1 Sneathiella sp. | reverse complement strand
CGAGGTGGTGCTCAGGTTTGGAATTGCGGATGCCGATGCGCATTACCACGTCCCTCTTCTCGTATCCCCCTATAGCTACTCCACATACCGCGGAAGCTAGGGAAGATCAAAACAGGGAATTTAATGCGCCAAAAAGTTAAATATGTTCATCGTGGAGAAATCGTCGAATTGGAGAATATTGATCCAACAATGACGGTTTTAAACTATCTACGTTATGAACGGGCGCTGACCGGTACCAAGGAAGGTTGCGCGGAGGGCGACTGCGGCGCCTGCACCGTGGTTCTCGGTGAGATAAGGGACGGCAAGCTTAACTATCAGGCCGTCAACGCCTGCATCCTGTTTCTTCCTATGCTGGACGGGAAAGAATTGATTGTGATTGAAGACTTGAAGTCTGAAGACGGCGCCCTTCACCCGGTCCAAAAGGCATTGGTGGAGGCAAATGGCACCCAATGCGGCTTTTGCACGCCAGGTTTCGTTATGTCTCTTTTCGCCAAAATGCATACGAGCCGGAAATCAGACCGCGGGCATATTGACAATATCCTTGCGGGGAACCTCTGTCGCTGCACTGGATATGGCACCATTGTAGAGGCGGCGGTTACCGTCGCAAAATCCGGCGCGACGGACCAGTTCCATACCCGGGAAAAAGCAACAGTAATGCAGCTTGAGGCATTAGTGGGCGAGCCCGATCTTCAGCTTGATTGGCAGGGGCGGTCTTATTTCGCACCCAAAACAATCGATGAGCTTTCAGACCTTCTCGCCAAGCATCCGGACGCAATCCTTCTTGCAGGAGCGACAGACGTCGGGCTGTGGGTAACGAAGCAGCATCGGCAGCTTCAGACGGTTATCTATCTTGGGCAAATTGACGCCCTTAAAAATATCACTGAGAAAGAGAACGGACTTTATATCGGGGCCGGAGCGACCTACAGTGAAGCATGGGCTCCACTCGCACATCTGCATCCGGATTTTGGTGAATTAATCCGGCGTATTGCCTCGACCCAGATTCGCAACAGCGGAACAATTGGAGGGAATATCGCAAATGGGTCACCAATCGGCGATACTCCTCCCGCCTTGATCGCACTCGGTGCACGACTAAACCTCAGGTCGAAAACGGGTTTGCGCGACATTCCGCTGGAGGATTTCTTTATCGAGTATGGAAAACAGGACCTAAAATCCGGGGAGTTTGTCGAGGCTGTTTTCCTGCCCCATTCAAAAACGGGAAGTCATTTCGCAACCTATAAAGTGTCGAAACGTTTTGATCAGGATATTTCCGCCGTCTGCGCGGCTTTCCATCTTACCCTGAACCGGCAAAAGGTGGAGGCCGTCCGAATTTGTTATGGCGGCATGGCCGGCACGCCGCAACGCGCCGCAAAAACCGAACAGGTCCTTCTCGGCAGCGAATGGTCAGAAGCGACTATCGCTTCTGCATTGCTGAAAATGCCGGAAGATTATCAACCTCTCAGCGATATGCGGGCAAGCAGCCAGTACCGAATGCTGATCGCACAAAACCTCCTCCGGAAATTCTATATCGAAACAACAACACCGGACCGGGCAACCCGAATTGTCGGCGGAGGGGGGCTCGCCTATGCGTAATCCACCACTCAGCCGGAATGTCATCCGGGGCGCCGTCCATGTCGCCACCCCCCATGACAGCGCCGCAAAGCAGGTCGCGGGAGAAGCGCTCTATATTGACGATATCCCGGAGCCGAAAGACCTCTTGCATCTTTACGTCGCGCAAAGCGAGAAGGCTCATGCGCGCGTCATAAAGCTCGATGTTTCGGAGGTGAGAACCGCGCCCGGTGTCGTCACTGTGCTCACGGCGGATGATGTGCCTGGCGTTAATGACGCCGCTCCTATCGCCGGAGATGATCCGGTGTTTGCCGAAGAAATTGTTGAATACGCGGGGCAATCATTATTCGCCGTAGCCGCCGAGAGCATCGAGCAGGCGCGCGCGGCTGCCATGCTGGCCGTCATTGAGTATGAAGAGCTGCCGGCCCTGGTAACTGTTGAACAGGCCATGGCCGCGGGTTCCTTCGTATTGCCCAGCCGTGAGATACGCCGCGGGGATGCGACCGCGGCAATCAAGAGCGCGAAGCATCGCCTGACCCGCCGCTTTGAAATCGGAGGCCAGGATCATTTTTATCTTGAAGGGCATGTCGCCCTCGCCCTCCCCGGCGAAGACGGCGATATGCTCGTTCATTCGTCCACACAACATCCGACCGAAGTGCAGCATAATGTCGCGAAATTCCTCGACCTCCCCGACCATGCGGTCACCGTTGAGATACGGCGAATGGGTGGTGGCTTTGGCGGCAAGGAAACGCAAGGCGCCTGGTTTGCGGCCATCGCCGCCCTTGCCGCACAGAAAACCGGCCGCCCGGCAAAAATCCGCCTTGATCGGGATGACGACATGATCATGACCGGCAAGCGCCATGATTTCGTTGTCACTGTCGAGATGGGGTTTGATAATGACGGACGCGTCAGCGGCGCCGAGTTCGTCTTTGCTTCCCGGTGCGGACGCTCTGTCGATCTTTCAGCTTCCATCAATGACCGGGCAATGTTTCATGCGGACAATTGTTACTATTTTGAAAATGTGACGATTATATCACATCGGTGTAAAACCCATACGGTTTCCAATACCGCCTTTCGCGGTTTTGGTGGTCCTCAAGGAATGCTGGCATCGGAACGTATGATGGATGCCATCGCCTGTTATCTCGGCAAGGACCCGCTTGAGGTTCGCAAGAATAACCTCTACGGCAAAACCAGCCGCAACGTGACTCCATACCAGATGACCGTTGAGGATAATATTGCCCCCGAAATCATCGCCGAACTTGAAAAGAGTGCCAATTACACGGCCCGCCGGAACGCGATCCGCCTGTTCAATAAAACCAACCCCTATCTCAAGAAAGGAATTTCCCTCACCCCGGTAAAGTTCGGAATTTCCTTTACCGCCTCCCATCTCAATCAAGCCGGCGCCTTACTGCATATCTATACAGACGGCAGCGTAATGATCAATCATGGCGGTACGGAAATGGGCCAGGGGCTTTATATCAAGGTCGCGCAAGTCGTCGCAGAAGTGCTTCAGATCGACATCGATCGGGTCAAAATTACGGCGACAAGAACTGATAAAATACCAAATACATCAGCAACTGCAGCCTCTTCCGGCGCCGATTTAAATGGCAAGGCCGCAGAAGCAGCAGCTCTCACTCTCAAGAAACGACTGACAGCGTTTGCCGCACATAATTATGGAGTCACAGAACCAGAAGTTGCTTTCCTGCCAAACCGCGTCCAAATCGGAAAGCAGGTGATCGCCTTCAGGGATCTGGTCCATCTCGCCTATATGAACCGGGTATCCCTTTCCGCGACTGGCTTTTACCGCACACCGAAAATTCATTATGACGCAGAGACCTACAGCGGTCGGCCGTTCTATTATTTTGCCTATGGCGCGGCAGTATCGGAGGTTATTGTCGATACACTTACCGGCGAGAATAAGGTTGTCGCCGTGGATATTCTTCACGACGCGGGAAAAAGTCTCAATCCGGCCATTGATCTTGGCCAGATCGAGGGAGGATATATTCAGGGCATGGGCTGGTTAACCACGGAGGAGCTTTTTTACGATGACAAAGGTATCCTGAAAACCCACGCGCCATCGACATACAAAATACCCGCCTGCAGCGATCGTCCGGCGGTGTTCAACATGAAAATCTATGATCGCGGCGAGAATGTCGAGGAAACGATTTTCAAGTCGAAAGCGGTTGGCGAACCGCCCTTCATGCTTGCTATTTCCGCATTCAATGCCATCGCGGACGCCATTTCCAGTGTCTCGGAGTATCAGCTATACCCTGATCTTGACGCTCCGGCCACACCGGAACGTGTGCTGTTTGCCATACAAAAAATATCCGAGGACGCACAAACCAGTAAAATCGCGGAGGCGGCGCAATGAGCAACTGGTCAGACATAGCAGCAGCCTACGATCCAGCTCGAGACGGCGCTTCTGTTCTCGTGACAGTCGGCAGGGTAAAAGGCTCCACGCCTCGCAATACGGGAGCGAATATGCTGGTCACTGCGTCCAAATCAATAGGAACTATTGGGGGAGGACGACTGGAATATCTTGTTATTGACAATGCAAGGAAGATGCTTCTCGATAGCGAAAAATCCTCGGAAATATTGACATTCCCGCTCGGCCCTGAACTCGCACAATGTTGCGGAGGGCATGTTGACATTCTGCTCGACAAGCTATCGCCGGAAGAAGCATTAAGTATTTTTAACCGGTTAAATATTATAAATAGTATCTTCGTTTCCCGATGGACGCAATCCGGCTGCCACCGGCAAATCGTGGCCGCGGGCGACAGCACGATTTATCTCGATAAGTTGATCCAATCAGCCATTGAACGGCTACTGTCGTCACCCGGCACGGAAATAGTCAATTCTGAAACAGCGAATGAGGCGGAATTTACGCTGATCCAGTCACTCCATGAGGCGGAGTTTCATGTGACTCTTTTTGGCGCAGGGCATGTCGGAAAGGCTTTGACACAGACCCTCGCCCCGCTTCCCTGCGCTGTCCGTTGGGTGGACCAGCGGGCAGACGAATTCCCGGATGACATTCCGTCAAACGTAAGCAAGGTTGCAACGGAAAGCCCACTTGGCGCAATTGCTGACAGTCCGCGTGGCAGCTATTTTATAATAATGACCCATAGCCATCAACTGGATCTGGAGATTTGCGAAGCGCTGCTCAAACAGCGCCCTGATGCGAGATTTATCGGGCTGATAGGATCAAAAACAAAGAAAGCGAAGTTTGAGAAACGGCTGATGACACGGGGTTTTAATTCAAGAGAAATCGCTCGCGTTACATGCCCAATCGGCATTCCGGAGCTAAGCGGAAAGATGCCAGCCGAAATTGCGCTGGGCGTTGCGACCGATTTGCTTCTTCGCCATCGGAAGCCACAACATGAGAGAATTTCCACGCAACGGAAGGGTATCCATGCGACATAATATGGACCGCAGGGCGAACGGTCGCTACGATTGAGATAACTATAAGAGGGGGTGAATATGAGATATCGGAAGTGGCCGCATGAGGAATAGTGACGGCACGATTCCACAACTCGAACTACGGGGAATTACCAAGGCCTATCCAGGTTGCCTTGCCAACGATCATATTGATCTGAAGATCATGCCCGGTGAAATCCATGCCCTGCTCGGGGAAAATGGCGCAGGTAAGAGCACGCTCGTTAAAATAATTTATGGCGTTCTTAAAGCCGATGAAGGAGAGATATTCTGGGCCGGCAAACCGGTAACAATCCCCAACCCCCATACCGCCCGCAATACCGGCATCGGCATGGTATTTCAGCATTTCTCCCTGTTTGAGGCGATGACCGTCACGGAGAATATCGCTCTTGGCATGTCCGGTCGGCAGAATATGAATAAGCTGGAGCGCGAAATAATCGAGGTTTCCAACAACTACGGCCTGCCGTTGCAACCGCACCGCCAGGTGCACACGCTATCCGTTGGCGAAAAGCAGCGTATTGAGATTGTCCGGTGCCTGTTACAGAATCCCAAACTTTTAATCATGGATGAACCGACTTCTGTCCTCACCCCGCAGGAAGCCGACAAAATGTTTGAGACATTGCGGCGCCTGTCTGACGAGGGCGTCTCAATCCTCTATATCAGCCATAAGCTCGACGAGATCAAAGCTCTTTGCCACAAGGCGACAATCCTGCGCGGCGGAAGATATATCAGTGAATGCGATCCCACACAGGAAACCGCGAAAAGCCTCGCGGAGATGATGATCGGGACAGACTTGCACGCACCGGAACATTCCGAACAGAAAGCCAGAGGGCCAGTGCGATTGAAAATAAGCAACCTGAGTATCGATGCAGATGTTGAATTCGGCGTGAATCTCAGTGCAATTAACTTTGAGGTTCGCGGCGGCGAAGTATTTGGTATTGCGGGTGTTGCCGGGAATGGTCAGATAGAACTGCTCGCGGCGTTAAACGGGGAAACACTCAGCAAGGAGAGCAATGTTATTATCCTTGATGGCAAGGAGGTAGGTCATTTCGGTCCCAACCAACGGCGTAACCTAGGTCTCGCCTTCGTGCCTGAAGACCGGCTCGGCCATGGTTCCGTACCCGAAATGATGCTGACAGAGAATGCCTTTTTAAGTGGCTACAGCCGCATGGACCTTATGAACAGTGGCTTTATCGACAACGGCAGCACGGCAACCTACGCAGCCGATATCGTCAAGAAATTCGATGTCCGGACACCCGGCATCAATCATACAGCGAACAGTTTGTCGGGCGGGAATTTGCAGAAATTCATTGTCGGACGGGAGGTCTTGCAAAAACCCAACGTGATAATTGTTGCGCATCCGACATGGGGGGTTGATGCGGGCGCCGCCACCTTCATTCACCAGACACTGATTAACCTCGCCGAAGACGGCGCGGCGGTACTGGTCATCAGTCAGGATCTTGATGAATTATTCGCGATCAGCAACCGCATTGCCGTCATCTCCGAAGGGCGGTTGTCCGTTGGTCGGGAGCTATCGGAAATAACCATTGAGGAAATCGGCCAGTTGATGGGCGGCACCCACGGCATGGGAGAAAAAGCGGAGACAGCCCATGTTACTTAAAATCGAAAAACGGAGCGAATATTCAAAGGCGATGGTCTATCTGACGCCGCTAATCGCTCTCGCCCTGACGGTCCTTACCAGCATCCTCTTGTTCGAGCTACTGGGGGTAAACCCGATTGAGGCGCTTTACCAGTTTTTCGTTGCCCCACTGGATACCGAGTATGAATTTTCCGAGCTGTTTGTTAAAGCAACACCACTGATGCTCTGTGCCATCGGCCTGTCTGTCGGCTTTCGCGCCAATGTCTGGAATATCGGCGCGGAAGGCCAGCTCACCATGGGCGCAATCGTCGGCAGCAGCCTGTTCATTTATTTTCCTGAAACTGACAGCATTTTTCTGTTACCGGTAATGATCATCCTTGGTGCTGTCGGTGGGGCAGCCTGGGCTGCAATACCGGCGTATTTAAAGACGCGGTTCAATGCCAACGAAATCCTGACAAGCCTGATGCTGGTTTATGTTGCCATACTGGTGCTGTCCATGCTGGTGCATGGCCCTTGGCGCGACCCCGCCGGATTTAATTTCCCTGAATCCCAGACCTTCAGTGAAAGCGCTGACATGCCAATTCTTGTATCCGGAACCCGGATGCATTTCGGCACGTTACTGGCGCTGCTTGCGGTTTTTGGTGCTTGGATCATGATGGCCCGCACGCTGGTTGGCTTTCAGGTGAAGGTTATTGGCCAGGCCCCGCGTGCAGGTGGTTACGCCGGGTTCAGCCAGAAAAAAGTCATCTGGTTTGCACTGCTTTTTAGTGGTGCTCTCGCGGGTGTGGCCGGATTGTCCGAAGTGAGCGGCCCGATTGATCAGGTCCTTCCCTCCATTTCACCCGGTTACGGCTTTACGGCGATTATTGTTGCCTTTCTGGGCCGGTTGCATCCGGTCGGGATTTTCTTCGCCAGCCTGTTGATGGCTCTGACCTATCTGGGCGGCGAGACCGCACAGATAAATCTTGGCCTTCCGGTCGCGGTTACCGGCGTTTTTCAAGGCATGGTTCTTTTCTTCCTGCTCGCCTGCGATGTGCTCGTTCATTATCGCTTCCGTTTAAATACTGCCAGAAAGGCCACGTCGTAATGTCTGGATTTGATTGGATCGTCCCGGTTATCCTTACTGTTATCACGGCGGCAACCCCGCTCGTTTTCGCCGGGATCGGCGAGTTAGTAACCGAAAAATCAGGCGTGCTTAATCTCGGAATCGAAGGAATGATGCTCGTTGGCGCCGTCAGCGGCTTTATTGCCGCCACCTTGACCGGGAACTACTTTCTGGCCGTCGCGGCGGCGGCCGTCGCAGGCGCAATCATGGCCTTTCTTTTCGGCGTACTGACCCTCTCACTGATGGCGAACCAAGTGGCGACGGGCCTTGCGCTCACTTTATTTGGAGTAGGGTTAAGCGCGCTAATGGGTCAGGAGTTCGTCGGCGTGCCAGTGTCCGCACTGGCCCAGCTTGATATCGCGGGTCTTTCCGATATTCCGTTTATCGGGCCAATTCTGTTTGCCCAGGATGCTCTGGTTTACCTGTCCTTCTTCATGGTCGGTGCCGTAAGTTGGTTCCTGTATAAAACCAAGGCAGGCCTTATTCTGCGGGCGGTTGGCGACTCCCATGACGCAGCCCATTCGATCGGTTATCCAGTCATCGGCATCCGCTATCTCGCGGTAATGTTCGGCGGTGCGATGTCCGGCATTGGTGGAGCCTATCTCTCGCTCGCCTACACCCCGATGTGGGCGGAGAATATGACCGCCGGACGGGGCTGGATAGCGCTCGCTCTTATCGTGTTCGCCACATGGAAGCCGGGCCTTGTCCTCGTTGGCGCCTATATGTTCGGCGGCATAACAATTTTGCAGTTGCACGCGCAGGCCGCCGGACTTAACGTGCCTTCACAGGTTCTTTCAATGCTACCATATCTTGCGACAGTTCTTGTTCTCGTCTTGATATCGAAAGACCAATCCCGAATTCGAAAACATGCGCCAGCCTGTATTGGCAAGATTTTCCATCCGGCGGCGTAAGGAAAACCAATCAATAAATCATAATGACAAAGGAGAATATAATGACGTTAAAACATATCTCGACCCTGATCGGAGTGGCAGCGCTCGCCAGTGGGCTGCTGGTTGGCGGCACCGCCAATGCCGAGGACAAAATCGGCTTTATCTATGTCGGCCCGGTTGGCGACCACGGATGGACATACCGCCATGATGTCGGCCGACAGGCAGTTCAGAATGAATTTGGCGACAAGGTGAAGACGACCTTTGTTGAAAGTGTGAAAGAGGGGCCGGACAGTGAACGGGTAATCCGCCAGATGGCCGCCGATGGCCACAAGTTGATTTTCACAACGTCATTTGGCTTTATGAACCCCACGCTGAAAGTCGCCAAACAGTTCCCTGATGTAAAATTCGAACACGCAACCGGCTACAAACGCGCCGATAACGTCAGTACCTATTCCGCCCGCTTTTATGAGGGACGTTATGTCGTTGGCAAGGTCGCCGGCAAGATGACAAAATCAAACATAATCGGCTACGTCGGTTCTTTCCCGATTCCTGAAGTGGTTCGCGGCATTAATGCCATGACCCTCGCCGCGCGGAGCGTAAATCCGGACGTTACAGTAAAGGTCGCCTGGGTCAGCACATGGTATGATCCGGGCAAGGAAGGGGATGCTGCCAAGGCCCTGATCGATCAGGGAGCCGATGTGATATTACAGCATACGGATAGTCCGGCACCGCTGCAGGTGGCAGAAAATCGCGGTGTGTGGGCGGTTGGCCAGGCGTCTGATATGACCAAATTCGCGCCAAAGGCACAGCTGACAGCGATTATCGATGATTGGGACGGATACTATATTGAACGGACCAAGGCCGTTCTCGATGGTACCTGGAAATCAGAGGATGTCTGGGGCGGCTTTAAATCCGGTATGGTCAAGCTGGCACCCTACAACACGGCAATCCCTGAAGACGTGATCGCTCTTGCCAAGGAAACCCAGAAAGGCATCGAAGATGGGTCCATTCTCCCCTTCGCGGGTCCCTTTAACAAGCAAGATGGATCCGTTGGGGCGGCTGAAGGGTCGGCCCTTGATGACGGAACACTGCTCGGCATGAACTGGTATGTCGAAGGTGTTGAAGGACAGCTTCCAAAATAACCTATGAAGGTGCCTCGTATCCCCGCTGATTTTTCATGATCAGCGGGGATACGGGTTCTTGAAAATGTATGAAATGCAGTCATGACAAACCTCGATAGCTTCATCAGGAAAATGCCGAAGGCAGAGCTGCATCTGCATATAGAAGGTAGCCTGGAACCGGAGCTTATGTTCGCGCTGGCACGACGGAACAAAGTTGAAATTCCATTCAGTAACGTCGACGAAGTTCGTACCGCCTACCAATTTTCAAATCTCCAGGATTTTCTGGATATCTATTATCAGGGTATGAGCGTTCTGAAAACGGAGCAGGATTTTTATGACCTGACCCTCGCCTATTTAACCCGCATTCATGAGCAGAATGTCATTCATACCGAGATTTTTTTCGATCCACAAGGTCATACGGACCGTGGAATTCCATTTGCAACAGTTATCAATGGTATTACCGGCGCATTAAGCGATGGGCGCGAACAATACGGGATCACTTCAAAGCTAATCCTCTGTTTCCTCCGTCATTTAAGCGAAGAGGCTGCTTTTGACACCCTTGATCAAGCCCTACCCTATCGCGATCAGATTATCGCTGTTGGACTTGACTCATCCGAAGTCGGCTTTCCCCCTTCAAAATTTACGCGTGTTTTTGAAAAGGCAAAATCAGAAGGCTTCCTCGCTGTGGCCCATGCGGGAGAAGAAGGCCCCCCTGAATATGTCTATGAAGCCCTCGACCTTCTGAAAATTAATCGTCTCGATCATGGCAATCGTTCGCTTGAAGATGCGGCACTGGTCAAGCGGCTGGTTAATAGCGATATGGCGCTCACGGTCTGTCCGCTATCCAATTTCAAGCTGGCGGGCGTCACGAACATGCGCGCGCATCCCATCAGGAAAATGCTGGAGTTGGGGCTGAAAGCGACCGTCAACTCGGATGATCCTGCCTATTTCGGCGGCTATGTAA